>NZ_JBATXN010000448.1:0-1969 GCF_049673265.1 Mycobacterium sp.
GTGGAGTCGCCATAGACGTCGAACACTCGGGTGGTGACGTCCTCGAGCAGCTGCGTGAAGTCGCCGGGCTGCCAGGTTTTGCCGACGCCGCCCGGGAACAGGCAGTCGCCGGTGAACAGCTGGGTGACATCACCGGTGGCGGGACCGTCAAGGGCCAGTGCAACTGATCCGGGCGTGTGGCCGCGCAAATGGATGACCTCGAACGTCAGCTCACCGATCTGCACGGTGTCGCCGCCAGCGAGCAGGCGGTCCGGCTTCACCGGCAGCGGGCCGGCGTCGATCTCGTGGGCCGCGGTCGGCGCGCCGGTGGCCTGCGCCAGGGCCTCCAGCGCCTGCCAGTGGTCGAAATGCTGGTGGCTGGTGACGATCAGCGACACCTTCGGAGCGTGGCTACGCACCAGGTCGACGAGCACGTCGGCGTCATTGGCCGCGTCGATCAGCAGCGTCTCCCCGGTCGCGGAACACGTCACCAGGTAGGCGTTGTTGTCCAGGGGGCCCACCGACGCCTTCACGATGGTGGCGCCGGGCAGGGTCCGGCGGGCGGCGGTACCAGGCTCGACGTGCCCGGTGTAGTTGTCGTCGACGGTCGTCATAACCGTCACGGTACTGGTCCGCTCCTGCTTGTCGGTACGGGCACATAGCATGGGAATGACGTGTGTGATGAGCCGTCCACATTGCCGTCCACAATGACCGCTGAAATGACCGCTGAACGACCCGGAAGGGACCCGGTGGCTGACCGCCTGATCGTCAAGGGTGCGCGTGAGCACAACCTACGCAGTGTCGATCTTGATTTGCCGCGCGACGCGCTGATTGTTTTTACCGGGCTGTCCGGTTCAGGCAAGTCGTCGCTGGCGTTCGACACGATTTTTGCCGAGGGACAACGCCGCTACGTGGAGTCGCTGTCGGCCTACGCCCGGCAGTTCTTGGGGCAGATGGACAAGCCCGACGTCGACTTCATCGAAGGGCTGTCGCCTGCGGTGTCCATCGACCAGAAGTCGACTAACCGCAACCCGCGGTCGACGGTCGGGACGATCACCGAGGTGTACGACTACCTGCGGCTGTTGTATGCGCGCGCCGGCACCCCGCATTGCCCGGTCTGTGGTGAGCGGATCGCCCGGCAGACACCGCAACAAATCGTCGACCAGGTGCTTGCGATGCCCGAAGGTACCCGATTCCAGGTGCTCGCCCCGGTGGTGCGGACGCGCAAGGGCGAGTTCGCCGACCTCTTCGAGAAGCTCAACGCGCAGGGCTACAGCCGCGTGCGGGTCGACGGCGTGGTGCATTCGCTGACCGATCCGCCCAAGCTGAAGAAGCAGGAGAAGCACGATATCGAGGTGGTGGTGGATCGCCTGACGGTCAAGCTCACCGCGAAGCAGCGGCTGACCGATTCGGTGGAAACCGCGCTGAATTTGGCGGACGGGATCGTGGTGCTCGAGTTTGTCGACCACGAGCACGATGCGCACAACCGCGAGCAGCGGTTCTCCGAGAAGCTCGCCTGCCCCAACGGCCACTCGCTGGCCGTCGACGACCTGGAGCCGCGATCTTTCTCGTTCAACTCGCCGTATGGCGCCTGCCCGGAGTGCCTGGGTCTGGGGATCCGCAAGGAGGTCGACCCCGACCTGGTGGTGCCCGATCCGGATCGCACGCTGGCCGACGGCGCGGTCGCGCCGTGGTCGATGGGCCACACCGCGGAGTACTTCACCCGGATGATGGCCAGCCTCGGCGAGTCGATGGGTTTCGACGTCAACACACCCTGGCGCAAGCTACCGGCCAAGGCGCGCAAGGCGATCCTGGAGGGCTGCGACGAGCAGGTGCACGTCCGCTACCGCAACCGTTACGGCCGTACCCGCTCCTACTACGCCGACTTCGAAGGCGTGCTGGCGTTCCTGCAGCGCAAGATGGACCAGACCGAATCCGAGCTGATGAAGGAGCGGTACGAGGGCTTCATGCGCGACGTGCCGTGCCCGGT
>NZ_JBATXN010000449.1:0-9120 GCF_049673265.1 Mycobacterium sp.
CGGCGATCGTCCCGCCGAAGAGCCAGGTCTCTTGCAGCACCATCCCGATGCGGGATCGGAGCGTTTGCCGGCTCATCGTCGTGATGTCGATGTCATCGACCAGGATCCGACCGGAGTCGACGTCGTAGAAGCGCATGAGCAAGTTCACCAGCGTGGTCTTGCCCACCCCGGTCGGTCCGACGATTGCCACCGTGCTGCCCGGTTCGGCGGTGAACGAAAGGTCGTCGATCACCGGTGTGCCGGGGCGATAGCCGAAGCTGACATGGTCGAATTGCACGCGCCCGGTTGATCTTTCGCCGTTGGGCGAGGGCCGCAATGGTTCGCGGTCCGGTGATTCTTCCGGCTCGTCGAGCAGGTCGAAAACCCGCTCGGCGCTGGCCACCCCGGACTGCATGGTGTTATACATCGAGGCCACCTGGTTCATTGGCGCGTTGAACTGGCGGACGTACTGGATGAACGCCTGAATATTGCCGACGGTGATCTGACCGGTGGCGACTTGCACTCCGCCCACCACCGCCACCGCGACGTAGCTGAGGTTGCCGATGAAGCCCGTCGCCGGCGACAGCAGACCGGAGATGAACTGGGCGCCGAAACTGGCTTGGTACACGTCGTCGTTGAGCTGACGGAACTCGTCTTCGGCCGCCGCGCGTTGGCCGAACGTCCGGACCACGGTGAAACCACTGTAGGTCTCTTCGATGTGGGCGTTGAGCCGGCCGGCATTGGTCCACTGCGCGACGAATAGTCGTTGTGAGCGTTGGGTAATCGCCCGAGTCGCGACCAGCGCAAGCGGCACGGTCAGCAAGGTGATGCCGGTCAGCAGCGGCGAGATGGAGAGCATCATCGCAAACACCGTCACCACCGTCAGCACCGCGGATAACAGTTGGGTGATCGTCATCGCCAGCGATGTCTGGAGGTTGTCGATGTCGTTGGTGACGCGGCTGAGCACCTCGCCGCGCTGCCGGGAATCGAAGTAGGCCAGCGGCAGCCGGTGCACCTTGTCCTCGACATCGGCGCGCAGCGCCTGCAGCGTCCGTCGCACGGTGACGTTGAGCAGCCGAGCCTGCGCCCAAACCAGCAGCGCTGCAACGATATACATCGCCAGAGCCATAGCTAGGGTCTGGGCGACCGCGGCAAAGTCAACACCTCGGCCGGGTACCACGTTCGTCCCGGACAACAGGTCGGCGAAGGTGTTGTTGCCATGAGCCCGCGCCGCCGCGATGGCCTGTGCCTTGGTGATACCGGCGGGCAGCTGCCGGCCCAACACACCGCTGAACAACAGATCGGTGGCATGGCCGAGGATGCGCGGAACCAGGACGCCGATGACCGTTCCGGCGATGCCCAAGACGATCACCGCGACGGCGGTGCGCCGCTGCGGCGCCAAGCGCTTCACCAGCCGGACAGCCGAGCCTTTGAAGTCGCGGGATCGCTGATTCGGGTACTGGGCGGGGCCCTTGGCGGCGGTCACCGCTGCCCTCCCACGTGCGAGACCATCGACTGCGAGTCTGCGAACTCCCGGTAGGTTGGGCACTGGGCCAGCAGTGATTCGTGCGTACCCGAGCCGACCACCCGCCCATCCTCGACGACGATCACGTTATCGGCCTTTGCAACGGTCGAGATGCGTTGCGCCACAACAATCACCGTCGCGTCGGCAGCGATCTCGGCCAGAGCGGCGCGGACCCGCGCATCGGTGTGCACGTCGAGTGCGGAAAACGCGTCGTCGAACAGGTAGATCGCCGGACGGCGGATCACCGCCCGCGCGATCGCCAGCCGCTGCCGCTGCCCACCGGAGAAATTGATACCGCCCTGAGCGACCCGCATCTGCAGCCCGTCATCGTCTGCCCGGACGAATTCGTCGGCAGCTGCCACCCGCAGCGCATCCCACATGTCGTCCTCGGTTACCTCCTGTCCCGGGGCCGCACCGATACGCAGGTTGTCGGCGACGGTCCCGGAGAACAGGTAGCCGCGCTGCGGCACCAACCCGATACCCGACCAGAGCTCCTCGATGTCGTGGTCGCGCACGTCGACACCGTCGACGAGGACGGCTCCGGATGTCACGTCGTACAACCGGCAGATCAGCGATACCAACGTCGACTTACCCGAGCCGGTGCTGCCGACGATAGCGGTGGTTGTTCCGGGCAGTGCGGTCAGCGAAACATCCTGCAGCACAGCGCGATCAGCACCGGGATAGCGAAATGTCGCGCCGTCTAGCCGAACCCCCCCTCGCATACCGGGGGTCGGCCGCACCGGATTCTCCGAGGTGGTGACGGCCGGAACCAGCGACAACACCTCGGTGATCCGTTCGGCGCACACCGCGGCCCGCGGCAACGCCATCACGGTCATGGTCGCCAGCAACACCGCCATCAGGATCTGCGTGAAGTAAATGAGAAACGCGATCAGGGATCCGACTTGCATCCGACCGCTGTCGATGCGCATGCCGCCGAACCAGATCAGCGCAACGCTGGAGCAGTTGACGGTCAAGGTGGTCACCGGCAGCATCAACGCCTGCCAATTGCCCGCATTCAGCGCAGTGTTGGACAGCGTGAGGTTGGCCTCGGCGAACCGTTGACGTTCGAAGGGCTCGCGGGCAAATGCACGGATCACCCGCACACCGGACAGCTGCTCGCGCATCACTCGGTTGATGCTGTCGATCAACCGCTGCATGCTGCGAAAAATCGGCAGCGTGTGCGCGACGATCCAGTAGTTGGCCACGACCAACACCGGCACGCTGACCAGCAGCAGCCAGGACAGCCCGGCATCCTGGTGGATGGCCATGATGACGCCGCCGACACACATGATCGGCGCGGTGACCAGCACCGTGCAGGTCATCTGCACCAGGAATTGGATCTGCCGAACGTCGTTGGTGGTGCGGATCAGCAGCGATGGTGTGCCGAACCGGGCGGTCTCATGCTCGGAGAACGTGATGACCTGACGGAACATCGCTGAGCGCAGATCGCGGCCGAACCCCATCCCGATCCGAGAGCCGAAGTAAACCGCGCCGATCGCGCACACCACCTGCAACGCGGTGACCGCGAACATCACCAAGCCGAGCCGCACGATCGTGGCGGTGTCTCCCTTGGCGATGCCATCGTCGATGATCGTGGCATTCACCGTCGGCAGGTAGAGCGAAGCCAGGGTGCTCACGAACTGCAGCGTCATCACCGTCGCCACCAGCCGTCGATACGGCCGGACGTACTGGCGCAGCAGTGCCAGGAGCATTGGGTAACTGTTGCACACCGCCGAATGGACAGTCGTGCTGATCACCGCACGGTTCGCGCGGCCACCGGGCCGGGCGGTGGAGCAGAAAGTACAGGTCACCGCGTGTGCAATGGTTGACGCAAGGTGCTGCCGCTACAGTGCATCCTGTGATCAGCAGAAGGTGCGCGTAGCCGTGCGGCGCAACATGGCGGCGCTGGCCCTTGCGGCAGCAACCTTGATTCCGGCGGTGGCCGCGTGCTCTGACTCCGGCTCCAACCAGTCCCAGTCGACGGCGCCGACCGCGCCGGGGTCGGGCCAGGGGAAGCACGGTCCGTTCTTTCCGCAGTGCGGCGGCATCAGCGACGAGACGGTAACGAAGCTGACCGAGGTGACTGGGCTGGTCAACACCGCGAAGAATTCGGTGGGCTGCCAGTGGCTCGCGGGCGGCGGCATTCTGGGCCCGCATTTCTCCTTCTCCTGGTATCGCGGGAGCCCGATCGGCCGAGAACGCAAGACCGAGGAGTTGTCGCGTACGAACGTGGAGGACGTCAACATCGATGGGCACGGCGGCTTCGTCGCCGTCGGTAACGACCCGACGTTGGGCGACTCGCTATGCGAGGTCGGGATCCAGTTCTCCGACGACTTCATCGAATGGTCGGTGAACTTCAGCCAGAAGCCGTTCCCGGATGCGTGCAACGTCGCCAAAGAGCTGGCCCGTCAGTCGATTGAGAACGCGAAATGAGGATCACCGTGCGTGATCGCGTGCTCGTCGGCGTTGCCGTCGTGGCCAGCGCGGTCTCCCTACTGACCGGCTGCACGAGGTCGGTGGCCGGCACCCCGCACAAAGCGGGCATGGGCGATGAGCAGCGCAATAACAACTCTGAGCAGCAGTACCCCAACCTGCAAAAGGAATGTGAGGTGCTCACCACCGACGTGTTGGCCAAGACGGTAGGCGCCGATCCTCAAGACATCCAGAGCACCTTCGTCGGCGCGATATGCCGTTGGCAGGCGGCCAACCCGGGCGGGCTGATCGACATCACCCGGTTCTGGTTTGAGCAAGGCAGCCTCGACAACGAGCGCAAAGTTGCCCAGAACCTGAAGTATCAGATCGAGACCCGATCGATCTCCGGCGTGGCCTCGATCGTGATGCGGCCGAACGACCCCAACGGCTCGTGCGGCGTGGCCAGCGATGCTGCCGGGGTCGTTGGTTGGTGGGTCAACCCGCAGGCGCCCGGTATCGACGCGTGCGCTCAGGCCATCAAACTCATGGAGCTGACGCTTTCCACCAACTCCTAACGCGTTGACCAGGAAAATCGTTACGCCGACGTGCGATTTCTTGCTGGCAGCGTCATGCCCGAGAATAGCTGTCGCACTTGGGCTTAATCAGCCGACGTTTGCCGTATTGCGATGGCCAAACCCCCCGGCGCGCCGGACATCCCTCCGCGATGCTAAGTGCTCAGCCAAAGCGATTGCAACAAGGTTTTTTTGACACCCAAACAGCCACCGGCTGCGAGGTGTGAGGTTACCATCGTCGAATGCCTGAAACGGATCCCACTGAGCCAACGTCCTCTGCGGAGGAAACTGAATCCTCCTCCGAACTTTCGTCCGAGTCTGCGGCCGCAGAGCCAGCTGCCGAGCCGGGGCGGGCGTCGCACGCCAAGGAGCCTGCTGCGGCCCCCCATGCGTCAAGGTTGTCGCTGGCGCTCGCATCAGCAGCTCTGGTGCTTTCGGTGATCGCAATAGCGGGTGGCGTTCTGGGGTATTTTTTCCTTCTCCCGCACAAAGACGACTCGTCGTCGTCCTCTGCCACCTCCAACGACCAACAAGCCAAAGATCCGAAAGAAGCGAAAAAGAGGATCTGCGAGACATTCAAGATCGTCGATCACGAGGTGGTCAGGAACTCTCGCTTGAAGAACCCGGACAACGGCGGGCCGATCGGCGCGCTTTCGGTGGCGACTGCTGCGCGGCTAGCGTTCTACTCCGGTGGCGCGTTCCTGCGAGACCGGGTGGCCCAAGAACCTGCCACCCCGCCGGACTTAGCGAAATCGGTCAACGCCATGGGCTCAAACCTCGAGGAGCTGGCCATCGGCTATCTCGCCGGCGGGGCGGAGTTCGCTCAGGATGCGTTGCGGCAAAGTCTCGACGACAAGATCAAAGCAACGATCGAGATGTGCAAATAACGCGGCCTGATTTAGCGGGGGACGTGGAAATCGGCTAGCTCAGCCGAACCGAGTTCGAGGTCTTTCCAGCTGCGGTTGAGTCGTAGTATCGCCATCGCCGAAGTCGGGTATTTCGTCGAGATGCGTTCGGCGGCAGCGGTGTTGGAACTACTCGCATCGGCCAAGCCCAGCGCCACCTCTGTCATCGTTGGCTCGTGTGCGACGACGAGCAGCACGCCGACGTCGTCACCGACGTGAGTAATTTCGTCGATCACCGTTCCGGGGACGGCGTCGTAAAGCCGGTCGGCGTAACGAACCGGCGCATCGATGCCCGTGTGCGCCAAGGTTTCCCGAGCACGAGTCGCTGTCGAGCACAGCACCGCGCCGATTGGCGGCAGGTTGGCCCGCAGCCAGTCGCCGGCCAGCGCGGCCTCGCGCTGTCCGCGGGGGGCGAGCGGGCGGTCGTGGTCGGGGACCCCTTCGGGATAGGCCGACTTCGCATGCCGTAGTAGCACCAGGGTGCGGTCTTGCTGGCTCACTCGATCGAGGTTACCGGCAGCGCGGGGCTGCTGTGGCTGATGTGACTTGACTGACGTCGATGAGGTGACCCGCGGCGGCCATTTGTGGACCTGCCGATCGAGGTCCCGGGACTTGTCGGCGCCGAGTCCTACACTCGCGGTGCCCGGTCGCAGAGCGGCTGGACGTGGAGTAGAAGGGACGGGATCGCAATGCGATTCGTGCACACCGCCGACTGGCAACTCGGCATGACCCGTCACTTCCTCGCGGGCGAAGCGCAGCCACGCTATTCGGCGGCGCGCCGTGACGCAGTGGCCGGCCTGGGTTCGCTGGCAGCGGACGTTGGTGCCGAGTTCGTCGTGGTGGCCGGTGACGTCTTCGAACACAACCAGCTGGCGCCGCAGGTCATAAGCCAGTCGCTGGAAGCCATGCGCGCCATCAAGGTTCCGGTGTACCTGCTGCCCGGCAATCACGACCCGCTGGACGCGGCGTCGGTGTACACCAGTGCTCTCTTCAAGGCCGAATGCCCGACCAACGTCCAGGTGCTCGATCGGCCCGGCGTGCACGAGATTCGGCCCGGCCTGCAGATCGTCGCTGCGCCATGGCGATCCAAAGCGCCGACCACCGATCTGGTCGCCGACGTGCTCGACGGCCTGCCAGCCGACGGTGTCATCCGGGTGCTGGTGGCGCACGGCGGAGTCGACGTGCTCGACCCCGATCCGACAAAGCCCTCGCTGATCCGGCTGGCGGGTATCGAGGACGCGTTGACCCGTGGTGCGGTGCACTACGTCGCACTGGGCGACAAGCATTCGGTGACCGAAGTCGGTAGTAGTGGACGGGCGTGGTACTCCGGTTCGCCGGAGGTCACCAACTACGACGACGTCGAACCTGACCCCGGCCATGTGCTGGTGGTCGAAATCGACGAGGCGCATCCGCATCACCCAGTGATCGTCGAGGCCCCCAACGTCGGTCGCTGGCGGTTTGGCACGCTGAGCCGTCAGGTGGACAACAGCCGTGATATCGCCGACCTGGATCTGAACCTCGATCTGATGCCCGACAAAGACCGAACGGTGTTGCGGCTGGCCTTGATTGGTTCGTTGACGGTCACCGACCGCGCCGCCTTGGATGCCTGCCTGGACAAGTACTCGCGGCTGTTCGCGTCGCTGCGGGTGTGGGATAGCCACAGCGATCTCGCGGTCATACCGGCCGACGGCGAATTCAGCAACCTCGGCATCGGTGGGTTCGCCGCCGCGGCGGTCGAGGAACTGGTCGAAACAGCGCGCACCGGGGACACCGAGATCGCCGGCGACGCGCAGGCAGCGCTGGCGCTGCTGATGCGGCTGACCGACGGAGGTAGCCAGGGTCGAGGTGCGGCGTGAAGTTGCATCGGTTGGTCCTGAAGAATTACCGCGGCATCGACCACCGCGAGATCGAATTCCCCGACCACGGTGTGGTCGTGGTGTCCGGCGCCAACGAAATCGGTAAGTCCTCGATGATCGAGGCGCTGGATCTGCTGTTGGAATCCAAGGACCGTTCGACGAAAAAGGAAGTCAAGCAGGTCAAGCCGACGCACGCCGACGTCGGATCCGAAGTTACCGCCGAGATCAGCAGCGGCCGTTATCGTTTCGTCTATCACAAGCGGTTTCACAAGAAGTGTGAGACGCAGCTGACGGTTCTGGAGCCACGCCGCGAACAGCACAGCGGCGACGAGGCGCACGACCGAGTACAGGCGATGCTGGCCGAGACTGTCGACACCGAGCTCTGGCACGCCCAACGAGTATTGCAGTCGGCAGCGACTGCGGCGGCGGATCTTTCGCGGTGCGATGCGCTGACCCGGGCGCTGGATGTCGCGGCGGGAGACACCGCCGCACTGTCGGGCACTGAGCCGGTGCTGATCGAGCGAATCGATGCCGAGTACGGCCGCTACTTCACCGCGACCGGGCGTGCAACCGGGGAGTGGGCCGCGGCCATCGCAGCGCTGCGCGACGCCGAAGAGGAAGTGCAGCAATGCACCGCGGCTGTTGCCGAAGTCGACAACCGGGTGAATCAGCACGCCGCGTTGAGCGCCGAGCTGGCCGAGTTGTTGCCGCTTCAACAAGCGGCCGCGCTCCGGCAGGCCGCGGCCCAAGCCGCCGCCGACAAAATCGCGCAACTTACCGAACAGATGAAGGAAGCCGACCTGGTCGCTGCTGCCGCCAAGGCGAGCAGCGCGGCATCAACTGGCGCACACTCCGAGAGACTACGGCTGCGCGCCGAAAACGACACGCGCGCCGCGACAGTCGCGACCCTGGAAGCTGAAGCCCGAGAGGCCGCCGAAGCGCGGGGACTGGCTCAAGAAGTCACCGCAGCGGCCGACGCCGTGGTGGAGGAGGCCAACCAGCTCTTCACCGCCGCCCAGCAGCGAGCCGAGACGGCCCGGCATGTCGTCGACGAGCTGGCCCGCCGCGACGAGGCTGAGAAGCTGACCGGCCGGCTTGCCAAAATCGATGGCGCCCAACGCGACCGTGACGTGATCTGCGACGAGCTCTCGACAATTGCGCTGACCGACAGCCTTTTCCAACAGATCGAGCGAGCTGCGGCAGCTGTCGAGCGGATCGAGGGCCAGCTCGCGTTGGTGTCGGCGACGGTGGAATTCGTCGCGGCCACCGACATCGAACTCGTCGTCGGTGACCAACGGATCGCGCTGCCCGCGGGCCAGAGCTGGTCGACCAGCACGGGCGGCGCCACCGAAGTCGAGGTTCCCGGTATCCTCACCGCGCGGTTCACCCCAGGCGCGACGGCGCTCGATATTCAGACCGAACACGCTGCTGCGCAACAAGACCTGGCCACTGCACTGACGGCCGCCCAGGTGGCTGACCTGGCCGCGGCGCGACGTATCGATCGGCGGCGCCGTGAACTGCTGAACCGCCGCGACCAGACCGCCGCGACCCTGGTCGCATTGTGCGGTGACGACGAGGTGGAGCAGTTGCGCTCCAGACTGGCCGAGTTGCATGACAAGTCCTATGCCGACGATGTCGCCGTGGACACCGCCACCGCCCGCGCCGAGCTCGAGGAAGCTGACACGGACCGGGTCAAAGCGAGCGCAGACCTTGAGACACACCGCAAGGTCGCAGCCGCCGCGGCGGCCAAACTCGCCGAAATGTCGACCAAGGCAACCCTTTCCGAGCAGAAGCTGGCTGGTCAACGCGCCGAGCTGGCTGCCGTCGGCGACCGGCTGTCCCAGCAGCGCGCAGCCGTCACCGACGAAACG
>NZ_JBATXN010000450.1:0-12419 GCF_049673265.1 Mycobacterium sp.
AGTGCATCCTCGACCTGCGCGGCATCAGTAAGTCCACCGGCGTCACCGTCGACGACGTCGCAAAGCGGTTGGCAGACTTCGGTTTCCACGCACCGACAATGAGCTTTCCGGTGGCTGGCACACTGATGGTCGAGCCCACCGAGAGTGAGAGCCTGGCCGAGGTCGACGCGTTCTGCGACGCGATGATTGCGATCCGGAGTGAGATCGGCAAGGTGAGCTCCGGCGAGTGGCCGGTGGACGACAACCCGTTGCGCGGCGCGCCGCACACCGCCGCATGTCTGCTGGCCGATAAGTGGGAGCACCCGTACACCCGCGAGCAGGCCGCCTACCCGCTGGGCCGCGAGTTCCGGCCAAAGGTGTGGCCGCCGGTGCGCCGCATCGACGGCGCTTACGGCGATCGCAACCTGGTGTGCTCCTGCCCGCCGGTCGAGGCCTATACCTGACCCCACTACATGCCCAGGGCGGTAAGGATCTGTTGCGGCACGGTGTCGACGAGCTCGGTGACCAGGCCGCCGATCGGGTCCACGCTGACAGTGGCCAAATCGCCCAGGCCGAGATCGCCGAGCAGGCCGCCCAGAGTCAGCCCGGACAGGTCGCCCAAGTTGGTCAGGTCTACCGGCAGGCTGGCAACGCCGAGGTCCTTCAGCAGATCACCCAGGGTCACGCCGTTCAGCAAGCTGCCGACGTTCAGGTTCTCAATGTTCAGATCGCCCAACAGACCGCTCAGACTCAAGGGACCTGTCGACGGAATTGCAATATTCAGCGCCTTGAATACATCGGTTAGCAGGCTAGTGAGATCCAGAGAGCTGCCGTTTCCGAGAGTGAGGCCATTGACCAGTTGGTCCAAAGGTATGTTCGTCAACTTATCGATGACCGGCTGAAGTAATACCCCTAGCCCGAGACTCCCGAGAAGGGTGTTGAGATCTAGCAAACTACCCAATTTAATGGTGCCCAGCCCCAGAGCATCCAGCAAACCGCCCAGGCCGGTACTGCCGACGTTGGGGTTCAGACCCAAGTCGGTCAACAGAGTCGTCAGGCTGAAACTGCCCACGCCGAGGCCATTGGGATCCCCCAGGCCGAGGTCGGTCAGCAACGTGCCCAGCGTCGGGTTGCCGAGCAGTGTGCCCAGCCCCTTGGTGCTCAGCCCGAGGTCGCCGAACAATGAGCCCAGGGTCAAGTTGCCCAGCCCCAGCTGACTCAACAAGCTGCTCAGGTCCAAACTGCTCAGGTTAGTGTTGCCTAGCCCCAAGGCATTGATCAGGGCGGTGAGGTTGAGGTCGACGCTCACGGATTGTTCGGGGGCCAGGACGCCGTTCCACAAGGGGATGGTGATGGCGCCGTTCAACAGGCTGATGTTGTCCTGGCCATTGAAGAAGCCGTTCAGGACGGTGGCAATGCCTTCGAACCCTGCAGAGGGATTGGTGATCAACTGTTGCGCGACTTCACCGAGCGCGGTAAACGTGGCGCCCGCGGCCCCGAGGTCTGCGATCGCGAGCTCGAGCCCCGGCGGCAACGACACCGAGATCGTGCCGGGAAGCGAGGCGAGGTCGGTGGTGACGGTTGGGGTGAGGTTTGCGAATGCCGCAAGTACTTCGCCGGGATTGCTCAGGAGCAGGCTGGAGACCTGCGAAATCGCCGACGTGTCAGCGCCGTTGATGATGTTCGTCCAGTTGGTCGCCGACTCGGCAAAGAAGTCGGACCATGCGTCGACCAGTTGGATTGACCGGATCTGTGCACCGATTGGCGGGGCTGCCACCGGGGTGACAGCAATCATGCTGGCTCCGACTAAGGCGATGCCAGTCGTGACGTAGGGGCGAAGTGCTTGTTGCATGACACATCTCCTCCGGTTGGGCGTCCACTGTGATGCACCTCACAGCTTGGCCGGGACTTTACCTGAGATTCAGCTAAAAAACAGCCAAAAATTCACCATGTGCCCAATAAAACACTGATATCCGCAAATCCGGATTAATGCTCCGGTGTATCGGATGTGCTCAACCGGGGCTCACGCCGGTAGTGGCATACAGCGCCCTGACTTGCGGCTTCCGGGGGATTCGGATTGTCGGACAAACCGTAGTCACGTCACCAGGCTGCGGCTGCTCACCAGTAGCGGGCCGGTCAGCTCAAGAAGTTGGTCACCGCAGTAGCCAACTCGGGCGAATCCGACGTCGCCAGGTTCTGGTAGGAGCCACCGGACAGCTTCGCGACGGCCTCCCAGGTCTCCCGGTCGGAATCGGCGCCAAAGTCGATGACGTTGACGGCCACCGGCTTGGCCGGGTCGCTACTTTGCTTGATGAAATCTTGTAGACCCTGGCCGGCGAGGGTCTGATCGGTGTGCGGACCAGCGGTGATCACCAACACCGAATTCGTTTGCCCAGCATGGTAATTGGTAAGTGCATCCTTGTAGAGCAGCCGCAGGGTGGTGAAGGACACCGCGCCGCCGGACGATGCGTGCTGCTTGTCCAGTGCGGCCGTCAGCGCATCCGGTCGGGGCTTGCCGTCGACGGAATCGGACAGCGGGCCCGCCGGCACCTCGCTTCGGCCTTCTTTCCCGTCGAACGTCCACAGCCCGATCACGGAGTTGGGCGGCAGCGCCTTGATCCGGTTGTTAAGCGCTGCAACCACATTGGCCAGTCGGGTCTTGCCGCCTTCATCGGTAAGCATCGATTGCTCGAGCATGATGATGGCCGCCGGCCCGCTCGACGGTGTGGTTACGGTATTCGCCAGCGTGGCGCGCATCGAGTCGTCACCCACCGACAGGGTCGACGGCAACGCCGCGAAACTTGTGACGTCGCTTTTCGGCGGCTTGACCCCTTGCACGCGGAAGCCGGCCTTGGCCAGCTCGGCGAGTTGATCGGACTTGTGCATGAACTGGACGAACGCGCTGGCCGCGGTCTCTTGGTCCTGCGACAGCCACGATCCCTTAAGCAGCACGGCGGGGTAGTCGGCCACCGCGGCCGGCCCCGGCGGCAGCCAAGAGCTCAGCGTGCCGCCGGCGTCGGGCAGCGATTCGCCACGCTGGAACAGTTGCTGTTCGGTGGTGACCACCGCGTGCACTGGGGCCGACGCCGGATCACCCGGGCGCACAAGCACATTCATCGCCTCAGCCAGCGAGTTGTCGGCCAACTTGGGTTGACCGGCGATCAGCGTGCGGACCGCGCCGCTGCCGTCGGTCGGCGGTGCGCCGGGTGGCGCCGAGTCGGCCGCCACGGCCTCACCGGCCAGCAATGCCGCGTCGCTGTTGCCGCTCAGCGGCCACGCCAGCCGCAGCGACCCCCACGCCGGAAGCTTGACCGCGGCCAACCCGTCGGGTTTGGTCTGCAGCCCCGGCAGCGTCGACCATTTCTGGTCACCGAGCGCACGTTGCAGCTCGGGTCGCACCGCGAGCACCACCGGCGAGGTGACCAGCGACCTGCTTTCGGCGATGGTTTCCTTGCCCGCCGCGGCGGTCAGCCGCGCCGCCGACACCGAGCTGCCCGGGATCCACAGTCCGGGTCGCTGGCCCAGGTCGGCGGGCCAGTTTCCGATGAAGCCGCCGACGACGGCATCGGAGCCCGCCGATTTGACGCTGACTGCGACGCAATGGTCGCCGACCTGCGCCCCGGAGCCGTTGTACCGCTCCGCGAACTGCTGGACGTGATCGGCGATGGACGGGTCGGCGAGCACCGCGATGTTCTGTTTGTCACCGGTGCAGCGCGCCGCGGAATGCGAACGGTTGGACAACGCGTCGCCGAAGAAGCGCCAGAGGATGACCCCGGCCACCACCACGACGACCGCGACCAGCGCCGCAATCACACCGATGCTGACGCCGCGCCGCCCCCCGTCGCTGCGGTGGCCGCCCCGCCAGTCGGCCAGCCCACGATGACCGCCGGATGGCGGCGGTGCGTCGGGCGGCTCCTGCCCTATCCCCGCGAAGCGGGGGAAGTCATCCGGCGTGTCAACGTCGGTGGGGTGTAGATCTTCCTCCCCGTGCTCGTCGCGATGGGAGGGATCGGTGTAGTCGAAATACCCTGCATCGTCGGCGAATTGGTCCGCATAGTCGTCGGTTGGATGGTCACCATAGCTTTCAGCCGGCGTGCCGCCGGCGTCGGGCTCGTGGAAGTCACCAATGTCGCCGAAATCGTCGGGCTCGGAATAGTCGTCCGACGGTTCGCCGCTGGGCTCGTCCGGATCCGGAGCTCTGTGCCTACCCATGCCGATGCTCTCCTGCGCGCCAGAAGTGTTTGCAGCGTCTAGTCATTGGGATGGTAAACGCGCGCCGAGCCGAAATCAGTCACCGGCGCGCGCCTTGAATTCGCGACGACGCCGATGCAGGATCGGCTCGGTATAGCCGTTGGGCTGTTGGGTCCCGGACAGGATCAATTCCTGGGCAGCCAGGAAGGCGATGCTGTCGTCGAAGTTGGGCGCCATCGGCGAATATGCCGAGTCGCCGGCGTTCTGCTGGTCCACCATCGGAGCCATCCGCTCCAGGCTAGCCCGTACATCCTCTTCGGTGATCACGCCGTGGCGCAACCAGTTTGCCAGTAGTTGGCTCGAAATCCGCAGTGTGGCACGGTCTTCCATCAATGCGACGTTGTGGATGTCGGGAACCTTCGACGACCCCACACCCTGGTCGATCCACCGCACGACGTAGCCCAGGATGGATTGGCAGTTGTTGTCGACTTCTTCTTTGATCTCCTCGGGAGCCCACGCCAGCTCCTTGGCAAGCGGGATCGTCAACAACTCGTCGATCGTGGTGCGCTTCTTGCCGGCCAATTCCTTCTGGATCGCGCCGACATCGACCTGGTGGTAGTGCAATGCGTGCAGCGTCGCCGCCGTGGGGGACGGCACCCACGCGGTGCTGGCACCCGCTTTCGGCTGGCCGATCTTCTGCTCGACCATGTCGGCCATCAGCTCGGTCATCGTCCACATGCCCTTGCCGATCTGGGCATGGCCGGCGAACCCGGCCGCCAGGCCGGTGTCAACGTTGTTGTCCTCGTAGGCCAAGATCCACGGCTGGCTCTTCATGGTGCCCTTGCGCACCATCGGGCCGGCCTCCATCGAGGTGTGGATCTCATCGCCAGTGCGGTCCAGGAAACCGGTGTTGATGAACACGATCCGGTCAGCGGCCGCCTTGATGCACGCCTTCAAGTTGAGCGTGGTGCGCCGTTCCTCGTCCATCACACCGACTTTGAGCGTGTTCTGCGGCAGTCCGAGCACGTCTTCGACCCGGCTGAACAGTTCGGTGGTGAACGCGACCTCCTCGGGGCCGTGCATCTTGGGCTTGACGATGTAGATCGAACCGGTGCGGCTGTTGACCAGTGGACCGTTGTCGTCGGTGGACTTGAGCCCGTGAATTGCGCACAGGCCGGTGAACAAGGCGTCCTGGATTCCTTCGAACACCTCTTCTTCTTGGTCGCCATTGCTGATAACGATCGCGTCGTTTGTCATCAGGTGGCCGACATTGCGGACGAACAGCAGACTGCGACCCGGCAGCGTGAACTCATCGCCGCCTGGCGCGGTGTAGGTGCGGTCCTGGTTGAGCACTCGGGTGAACGTGTCGCCGTCCTTATCCACTTTGGCGGCCAGATCGCCCCGGTTCAGGCCCAGCCAGTTGCGGTAGGCGCGGGTCTTGTCGTCGGCGTCGACGGCTGCCACCGCGTCCTCGAAGTCGATGATCGTGGTGACCGCTGACTCCAGGACCACGTCCTTGATGTTGGCGGCGTCGGTCTTGCCGATCGGCGATTTCGGGTCGATCAAAATTTCGATGTGCAGCCCGTGGTTTTGCAGCAACACCGACCAGCTCGGGTCGCCGAGTTCGCCGCTGTATCCGGCGAACTGGCCCGGGTTGGCCAGGCCGCGATCCTTCTCGTCGCCTTGCAGGCTGACCAGCAATCGGCCTTCGTCGATCTTCACGCCGGTGGCATCGGCCCACGAGCCAGACGACAGCGGCACCGCATCGTCGAGGAACTTGCGGGCATAGGCGATCACTTTGTCGCCGCGGACCTTGTTGTAGCTGGTGCCCTGCTCGGCTCCGTCGGTTTCCGGAATGACGTCCGTACCGTATAGCGCGTCGTAGAGGGAGCCCCAGCGGGCGTTGGCTGCGTTCAGTGCGAATCGGGCATTGGTGACCGGGACGACCAGTTGCGGGCCGGCCGTCGTGGTGATCTCGGGGTCGACGCCGGCCGTGGTGATGGAGAAATCGTCGGGCTCTGGCACGAGATAGCCGATTTCGGTGAGGAACTGCCGGTAGGTTTCCGGGTCGATCGGTTCGATGACGTGATGCCGATGCCACTTGTCGATCTGCGCCTGCAGCTGGTCGCGGCGCTCGAGCAGCTCCTGGTTTCGCGGATGCAGGTCGGTGACGACCTTGTCGACACCTGTCCAGAAGCTGTCGGGGTCGATGTCGGTGCCCGGCAAAGCCTCGCTGTTGATGAAGTCATACAGCTCCCGAGCGACGCGTAGGTTCCCCACCGACACGCGGTCCGTCATCTTTCTCCTCCGCTTTAGCCTCATGAAGTTCTGCCCAGCCTACCGGCCAGTAGGCCGTATTCCGGTACCCGGGCGGCCTGCAGGAGCAGGTCACACCGGTCAAGCAGTGCTGCCCGTAACGGCGCGGCACGCGCAGCGATGGCCTTCTGGCAACGCACATACTCGGCGCGGCCGGCGGCGTTCTCGACGGCGATCGGTGCATACCCGTAGCCGCGCAGGTCGTACGGGCTGGCCCGCATGTCGATTTCGCGTGCGGCTGCGGCCAGGTCGAGGCAGTCCAGCAGCAGCTCGGAGTCGATCAGCGGGCTCAATTTGTAAGACCATTTGTACAGGTCCATGTTGGCGTGCAGGCAACCGGGCTGCTCCC
Source organism: Mycobacterium sp. (assembly GCF_049673265.1). Taxonomy (GTDB): domain Bacteria; phylum Actinomycetota; class Actinomycetes; order Mycobacteriales; family Mycobacteriaceae; genus Mycobacterium. Next base: position 6,836 of record NZ_JBATXN010000450.1, read on the forward strand.
AGTCCTGCTGGGTGGCACGGCTGGGCGAGCCCGCATTTCGGGGCAGCACGTCGGCTTTAAAGGCAGTACTGAAGAACCGGAACGCGTCGAAGTGGCTGCAGCGCAGCGGCCCGGCGAGCTCGCCCTCGACGACGGCGTCGGTGCCCGCGGCGCCGAGCCGCAGCGGGACGCGCTCGTGCCGGACGGCGCCGTCGTGATACACCATCGCCCACTCGTGTAGCCCGAAGCAGTTCAGTCGAGCGGGGCGCTGCGCAGTCGCTCGGAGCAGGCGCGCCACGAACGAAACGGTATCCAGTCGGCTGCGCAAATACGCGTTGCTGACCGTGACACTGACGCCGTCGGCGGTGTAGCCGCGGCGGCCACGGTAGCGACGGATGGCTTCGCCGCCGCCGAGGCCCACCCCGTAACCCGGATGCCAGCAACGCAGCTGCCCCGGCCGCAGGCTGTAGTAGCTGAACAGAAAGTCCCACACCGGATGCGCTTCGCCGGCCTGGGCCCGCCTGACGTGTGGGCCGACGAAGGTCTCGACGCGTCGGGCGTACGCGTCGGCGCGCGCCGTCCACTGCTCCTGGTCAAGTTCAGACACGTTGCATCCCGTCCCGCACCGCACCGACCAGATCCCTGACCAGATCCTCCAGCGCGACCATCGCGACCACGCTCCCGTCCTGCCCGCTGACCAGTGCCAGATGACTCTTGCTCCGCCGCATCCTCGACAATGCCTCCGGAACCGACAGCGAGCCACGAATTTGCGGCAGGGGCCGAACCCGCGCCAGGTCGACCACGGCGTGCGGATCGTCACCCAGCGACAACACATCCTTGATGTGCAGGTAGCCGATGAATTTGCGGTCGACGTCGACGACCGGGAACCGGGAGTAGCCGGTCGCGGCCAACGCCGTCTCCACCGCCTCGACCGTCGGTCCGGAACCGTGCGCGGCCACCGGCACCGCGCGAATCTCGGCGACCGGTACCGCCACGTCGGCGACCAGCCGGTTGCGAATCTGCAGCGCCCGGGTGAGCCGGTTGTGTTCTTCGGGATCAAGCAGACCTTCTGACACCGATTCGGCGATCATTTCGCTGAGCTCCACGGTGGAGACCGTGACGTCGAGCTCGTCTCGCGGTTGCACTCGCAGTGCCCGCAGGGTCGCGCTGGTACAGCGGTTGTAGAAGGCGATGATCGGCCGAACGGTCCGCGCATAGACCAGGTAGGCGGGGATCAGCAGCATCGCCGCCTTCTCCGGGCCGGCGATGGCAATGTTTTTCGGGACCATCTCGCCGAGCAGCACATGCAGCGTCACCACGATCGCCAGCGCAACCACGAACGACGCAGTGTGCAGCAGGGGAGAGCCGCCGAAGGCGTCGAACGGCCGTCGGAGCAGATCGGCGACGGCGGGCTCACCGAGTCGGCCGAGCAGGATCGACGACACCGTGATGCCCAGCTGGGCCCCCGCAAACATCAGGGGCAGTTGTTCTCCTGCTCTGATCACCGTGACCGCGCTTGATCTGCCCTGCTCAGCCAGCGCTTCGAGCCGGTCTCGACGCGCCGAGATCAGCGAGAATTCCGCGCCGACGAAGAACGCGTTGGTAGCCACCAGCAGGATGATTGCCACCACCCCCAGCAAGTCGCGCAGCTCGGCGCCCATCAGTGGGCCCTTCCCGCGCCGGACTCACTGCGACCCTCCAGCCGGGTCAGCTCGAGCAGGTCGATGCGGCGGCCCTCCATCCGGATCACCCGGGCCTGCCACGTAGCCGACGCATCCGACAGGCCGTCGGGCTCGTATCCGCTGAGCTGCACCATGTCACCGGCGACGGGAATGCGGCCGAGCTGCTGAAGCACCAGCCCGCCGATCGTCTCGTATTCACCCTCTGGTGCGAGGTAACCAGTGGCGGCGGCCACTTCGTCGATGCGCAGCAGCCCGGAGACCCGCCAACCATTGCCGGATGCCATCACGTCCGGTGTGGTGTCGTCATGCTCGTCGCGGACGTCGCCGACGATTTCTTCGATCAGATCCTCGACGGTCACCATGCCCGCGACGCCGCCGTACTCGTCGACAACCATCGCGGTCTGCAACCGGTTGGCCCGGATCTCGCCCATCAGCGCGTCGCCGTCCAGCGTGGAGGGCACCACCGCCACCGGCTGCGCCACGGCGGTCAGCAAGGTGTCCCGCCGCTCGGCGGCTGGAACGTGGAACACCTGTTTGACGTGCACCATGCCGACGGTCTCGTCGAGATCGCCCTCGACGATCGGGAACCGGGAAAAGCCGCTCTCGGTGGCTGTTGCGACGAGGTCCGCGACAGTGTTATCCGTTTGCAGCGCAACGATTTTCGAGCGCGGCGTCATCAGCTCCTCGGCTGTCAGCGTGCCGAATTGCAGCGATCGATGCAGTAATGCCGCCGTGGCTGGATCCAGAGCGCCGCTGCGAGCAGAGGTGCGCACCAGCGAAACCAGTTCCTGGGCCGACCGGGCCGAGCGCAGTTCCTGTGCGGGCTCGATTCCGAGCTTGCGCAGGATCCAGTTGGCCGCGCCGTTCGTCAGTCGGATCGCGAACGTCATCACGAACGAGAACAGCAGCTGCGGGCCCGCGATGGCGCGGGCGGTAGGCAGTGGCCGGGCCACCGCCAGATTCTTCGGCACCAGTTCACCGAAGATCATGGACACCGACGTGACGACCACCAGGGCCACAAAGGCGATGACTGCGTCGGCGATCCGATCGGGCACGCCGAGCGCATCCATGGCGGGGTGCGGCAGCTTCGCCACCAGCGGCTCGGTGAGATATCCGGTGACCAGCGTGGTCATCGAGATGCCCAGCTGCGCTCCGGACAGCTGGAAAGAAAGGGTGTGGTGGGCGCGGCGCACGAAGCGGTCGCGACGGCCACCATCGCGGGCGTTGGCCTCGACGGTGCTGCGCTCGAGGGTCGTCAGCGAGAACTCGGCGGCGGTAAACGCCGCGTTGCCCGCGATGAGCAGCACGATGGCGAGCAGGCTGAGCAGGGTGATAGCGAGGTTCATCGGCGCCGCCGCGGTTGCGAGCAATCAGACCGTGGGCGCCGCGGTGACCGCTCAGCCCGGAAGCCAACGGCCTCGCCGGGTGCCTGCGGCACGGAGACCCTTTCCCTCAATTACTACGTGGAGTTCCTATGGTAACGAAGGCTTAACCCGTCCTAGCCCCCGTTGCTGCGACGACACGCCCCCAAAGCCGGCTTGGATCTACCAGCCGAACGGCAGCGGGTGGCCCTCAGCGAAGCCCGCTGCGGATTGCACGCCGACCACGGCCCGCTGATGCAATTCGGCCAGCGTCGATGCACCGACATAGGTGCACGTGCTGCGCACCCCGGAAGTGATGTGGTCGATCAGATCCTCGACGCCGCCCCGGTCGGGGTTGAGCCCCATCCGCGAGGTCGAGATACCTTCTTCGAACAGTGCCTTGCGGGCGCGCTCGAATGCGTTGTCGGCGGCGGCGCGGGCGACCACGGCACGTTTGGACGCCATCCCGTAGCTCTCCTTGTACGGCTGATCGTCGCGGTCCCGCATCAGGTCGCCGGGGGATTCGTAGGTGCCGGCGAACCACGATCCGATCATCACGTTCGATGCGCCGGCCGCCAGCGCCAAAGCCACGTCCCGCGGATGACGCACCCCGCCGTCGGCCCACACGTGCGCGCCGAGTTGCTTTGCCGCCGAAGCGCATTCGAGCACAGCAGAGAATTGCGGCCGACCGACGCCGGTCATCATCCGGGTGGTGCACATCGCGCCCGGCCCCACACCGACCTTGACGATCGACGCCCCCGCGCTGATCAGATCGCGAGTGCCTTCGGCTGACACCACATTGCCGGCGACCAGCGGCACACGCAGATCCAGTGACGATATCGACTTGATGGCATCCAGCGCCTTGACCTGATGGCCATGCGCGGTGTCAACGACCAGCAGGTCCACGCCGGCCTCGGCCAACGCCTGGGCTTTGCTGGCCACGTCGCCGTTGATGCCGACCGCTGCACCGATGCGCAGCCGGTCTTTGGTGTCGGTGGCCGGCGTGTAAATGCCAGCGCGGATCGCCCCGGTGCGGGTCAACACGCCGGCCAGCGTGCCGTCCGGCCCAGTCAGCACCGCGACATCGACCGGAGCTGGCTCAAGAAGATCGAAAACCTCACGCGGATCGGTGCCCACCGGCGCGTTGACGAAGTCGGTGATCGCGATATCGCGCACCCGCGCGAAACGGTCCACACCGTCGCAGCACGATTCGGTGACCAGCCCGATCGGGCGGCCCTCGAAAGCCACCACGGCGGCGCCGTGCGCGCGTTTGTGAATCAGCGCCAGCGCATCGGAAACCGAATCGTCGGGCGCCAGTATCACGGGGGTGTCGACAACGAGGTCGCGGCTTTTGACGAAGTCCACCGTGCGCTGCACCGCGGTGATCGGAAGGTCCTGCGGCAGCACCACTATCCCGCCGCGTCGGGCCACCGTCTCGGCCATCCGCCTCCCCGCGACCGCGGTCATGTTGGCCACCACCACCGGAATGGTGGTGCCGGAGCCGTCCTGGGTGGCCAGATCCACGTCGAACCGGGACGCCACATCCGAACGATTCGGCACGATGAAGACATCGTCGTAGGTCAGGTCGTATGCAGGCCGGTGCGCGTCGGAAAATTTCATCGGTATCGGTTGTACCCCTTATTCGGCCGCGCTAGGCCGGCACTTCGGTGTGGTCCCCACTCCACAAGGTGTGGAACTTCTTGCCGGGGTCCTCGTCGATGCGTCCGTAGGTGTGCGCGCCAAAGAAGTCGCGCAGGCCCTGGGTCAGCGCGGCGGGCAGCCGCTCGGTGCGCAGCGCGTCGTAGTAGGACAGCGCCGAGGAGAAGCCCGGGATGGGGATGCCCAGCTGGGTGGCGGCCACCACGACGCGACGCCAACTATCGATGGCCGATTCGATCGCGCTGCGGAAATACGGGGCGACGATCAGCGTTGCCAGGTCGGGCTCGTCGTCGAACGCCTCCTTGATCCGGTTGAGGAACTTCGCCCGGATGATGCAGCCGCCCCGCCAGATGGTGGCCAGGTCGCCGGGTGTGATTCCCCAGTCGTATTCCGCGCTGCCGGCCTGGATCTGGTTGAAGCCCTGGGCGTAGGCGATGATCTTCGACGCGTACAGGGCCTGCCGCACGTCCTCAATGAATTGCTTTGCATCGCTGGGCTTTTCACCTAAGTGGCCGGACGCCAGACCGGTGGTGGCCTTGCGTTGAGTCACCGAACCCGACAGCGCGCGGGCGAACACCGCCTCGGCGATACCGGTGACCGGCACACCGAGATCCAGCGCCGACTTGACCGTCCAGCGGCCGGTGCCTTTCTGCTCGGCCTCGTCGAGGATCACATCGACCAGTGGCTTGCCGGTCTTCGCATCGTTTTGGCGCAGCACCTGGGCGGTGATCTCGACCAGGAAGCTGTCCAGGTCGCCTTTGTTCCACTCGTCGAACACGTCGGCGATCTGGTCGGCGGTCTTGCCCAGCCCGTCGCGCAGCAGCTGGTAGGCCTCGCCGATCAACTGCATGTCGGAATACTCGATGCCGTTGTGCACCATCTTGACGAAATGCCCGGCGCCGT
>NZ_JBATXN010000451.1:0-7202 GCF_049673265.1 Mycobacterium sp.
GGTAGCCGCCTTGGTCGGGGTAGCCGCCGCGCTGGTCGGGGTAGCCGCCTTGGTGGGGGTAGCCGCCGCGCTGGTCGGGGTAGCCGCCTTGGTCGGGGTAGCCGCCGCGCTGGTCGGGGTAGCCGCCTTGGTCGGGGTAGCCGCCGCGCGGGTCGGGGTAGCCGCCTTGGTCGGGGCCGCCGCGCTGGTCGGGGTAGCCGCCTTGGTCGGGGCCGCCGCGGTGGTCGGGGTAGCCGCCTTGGTCGGGGTAGCCGCCGCGCTGATCCGGGTAGCCGCCTTGCGCGGGGTAGCCCCCTTGGCCGGGCGGCGGTGGTGGATAACCTTGCTGGTCGGGGTAGCCGGCCGGTTCGGGTGGATAACCACCCCGGGGGTCCTGGGCACCGCGCGGGTCGTCCTGCGGATGCCCGTAATGCTCGTCGTAGTAGTCATCGCCGGGCCGCCCCTGCCCCTGGCCGCCGCGGTAGCTCGAATTGTCGGTCATCGGTGGTACTCCTGGTTCTGCGTTGAACGCATGATCTGATTGTGGCGCGGCGGGCTCGCTAGCCGTCGGGCGGGGCGCGACATCGGGGTTGACAGCACCGCGGGCGCGGAACTGGCCGGTATGGAGGTTCGCCGACTGCTCGAACCGGACAACCACGTCACCATATGTTTGCCACCCCTGTTCGCCGATGTATCCCGCCAAGTGCTTAGCGAAAGCTTCTGAAGTGAGGTCCTGGTCGGCGCCCACTTTCTGATAGTCGTGCATACCGAGGGTAATGATGTATTCGTTGGGAGCCAAAAGCCGATCGCCTTGAAGAGCACGGATTCCGTCGGCCGCCTCCCTGCGCAGCAGGGCTTCTACTTCTTGGGGGACGATCGCACCACCGAACACCCGGGCAAAGGCATCGCCGACGGTGACCTCAAGTTTGCGCTCGATGCGTTGAACTAGCCCCTTCTGGCTGCCCATTTCCAAGCGCCCGCCTCAGTCCTCATCTATCGGTGCCGCACGGCGGACGATGCCTCCGGCGTGTCGCATCACGCGTGTCGTACTCCAGCATGGTATCGGGCCAGCGCATCGCAGCGGCACTTGCAGAATTCTGAGAATCGCATCGAGCCAGGTCAGGTATGGGTTCGGCGGCCTCGCCCACGACGCCGCGGAGCACCCTCAGGGCGTCAGCGTGGTTGGGGACACGGGCCATTACAGTGGTAGGCTCCACCGACTGTTCAGGGCGAGTGGCGGAATGGCAGACGCGCTGGCTTCAGGTGCCAGTGTCCTTCGGGACGTGGGGGTTCAAGTCCCCCTTCGCCCACAAAATTGAGTCGAGTCACTTCACCGGCGACTGGCGGTCGCAGTTAATGCCGAGGTGTATCTCGCGTGTGACCTCGTCGCGACGGTGACCAAGAACGCTGTCCACCATGACGGTGCTTGCGGCAATCGCCGCGCTCGCGGCGGCAAGTTGCCTCGGCTACTACTGCGGCCGGCGGGTGGGCTCGACGCGGTCAACCTGGAAGAAACGAACGAGTCGAATCGCGCTGGGGAGGCTGGTGATCAGCCTGCTGGTGGTGCTGTCCGCGCGCCGAATCCGGCACAGTTTTCGGCCCGAGCGCGTGTTCACCGACGCTTTGCACAGGTCGAAGCTGAGACTTATTGCGCCCGTTGGACTCCTGCTGGGTAGCGTTGCGCGGACGCGAACCTAGGCGAGAACGGGAAACGGTATGGCTGGATTGCAAGACAAAGTCGCATTGGTGACCGGCGCGTCGTCGGGCCTGGGGGCGCAGACGGCCCGGCTGCTTGCCCGTTCGGGCGCGATAGTCTTCGGCATCGGCCGGGATACCGGGCGCTTGGCCGGGGTCTTCGCCGACGTGGAACGGGGTTCATACGCGTCAGTGGACGTTGGTTTGGCGCAGGCTTGCCGGGACGCGGTCGAGCAGTGCGTCCGCGAGTGCGGCGGGCTAGACGTCCTGGTCAACATCGCCGGGCGACACCAGATGCGCCGGACGGAGTCGATGACCGACGACGATTGGGCAGACGATCTCGCGGTCAACCTGAACGGGCCGTTTTACCTCTGTAGGGCCGCACTCCCCTATCTGCTCGAGCGAGGCGGCAACATCGTGAATGTCAGCTCCATTGCCGGCGTCGAAGGGCAGGCCTATTCGGCAGGCTACTGTGCTGCCAAGCATGGGCTGATCGGGCTGACGCGTGCTTTGGCGGTTGAGTACACCGCGGATCGCTTGCGGGTCAATGCAATATGTCCGGGCGGCATGCTCACACCGCAAATCGAACAGTTCAGTGCGCCGGACAACCCGAACTACGACCTGATCATGCGCACAGCCTCACCGCGCGGCATGATGGCGCCCCTTGACGTTGCGAATGTTATTGCGTTCCTTGCCAGCGACGACGCGGCGGCAGTCCACGGCGCCGTCTATCGGGTCGACAATGGCAAAGGCGCCGGCTAGTTGACCGAAGGTGTGTGCCCCTTGCCCACCCTCGTCGTCACGAACCTGCACGTGGTGATGTGCTGTGCGCCGTGCCCCGTCAACTGTGCGCTTTGCTGGGCTGCCCTGTGAAAAGGGAGTCGAACCCTTGCACTGCCCTTCGTGCGCCAGGAGACCGGCGTTTGCCCCGCCGGCTGGGCTTGTGCACGCTTCCGCGACGACTACCTGCGCCACCTCGGTCTATCAGTCCAGCAGATCTACCTCCCAGTTGGAGCGCTGGATGCGCACGTCGAGGTCACGCCACTCGCGCGCGACTCCATCGGCGCGTGCGCGCAGCTCCGAAACAGGCAGCGCCGAAAGCATTTTCAATTCGGACCGCAGTTGACGCGCGTACCCGGATTGGTTATTGCCCACGGCGGCATCTGCCGCCGCGGTGAGCACCGAGTGACGCAGCCGCAACGCGTCTCGGCGGGCCAGCGCGTCGGTCAGCGTGCCGTCCGCGCCGATCGACGTGGCGGCGTTGGTGCGGTTGATCCGCCGGATAAGAGTTTCGTACTGAACGAGCATCTCGTCGGCTTCGGCAAGCAGCGCGGCGGCGTCCTCAGCAGGGTCCTCGCCCTCCTGATAGCGAGCATTGGTAACGATGCGACTGCGTAGCTGCTCGATCCGGCGTACCGAATTTGCGCGCAGCGACAAAGCTTCGGCCAGCTTCACGACCCTTACCCCTTTGATACTTTCGATTATGCGGCCGACAAACCGCAGTGGGCTCAGTCTAAGTTCTGAACGGTTGGCAGCACCGCACGAACTTTTGCCGTCGGGGGCTACAGCGTCTGGGCCCACCGCAGTATCTCCGGCGTGACCGGATCGGTGATGTCGCGGAACTCCTGGTGTTTCTTGATGAAGGCGGCCACCATCGGGCAGACGGCGACAATGTGTTTGCCGTCGGCGCGGGTGGCTTGGAGCGCCTCCCCCACCAATATGCTTGCCAAGCCGCGTCCTTCGAATTGATCGTCCACCTCGGTGTGGTAGAAAACCCTCTTGTTGTCGCGATCAGCGACGGCGGCGAGTCCAACGGTTTGGCCCTCTACGGCGATGATGTACTTCCCGTCCGAGGCGCTGACGGTGGTTTCGGCCCCGGTCTTATCTGTGGTCATCTGGGTTCCTCGTGGCTCACTTGCGGGGTGGTTGCAGCACTTTCATTGCGAGCCGCATCACCGGCTCGGGGACCCGGTCTTTGGCTGAAAGCGCGGCATCAGCGACACGGGAGCGCAGCGGGGTTCCGCGGCCGAACATTCGGTTCAGCGGGCCACCCGACGGCTCGATCTCGATGTGAAGCGGCGGAGCGCCTTCGGAGGCGCCCAACGCCTGGGAGATGACGATCCGCTGAATTTCGCTGGTACCCTCAAAGATGGTGTACAGCTTGGCATCTCGATACCATTTCTCGACCGGGTGGTCGGTGATATACCCCCAACCTCCCATTGTCTGAATGGCCCGTTCGGTTGCCCTGACGGCCACCTCGCTGGCGGCCATCTTTGACATCGAGCCCTCGCCGCGCTCGAACGGGATGCCTTGGGCCGCCATCCAGGACGCTCGCCAAGTCAACAGCCTGGCCGCTTCGATCTGGGTGGCGATCTCTGCCAACGGAAAAGCGATGCCCTGGTTGTCGATGATCGGTCCGCCGAACGCTTCCCGCTGGGTGGCGTAGGTGGTGGCATATTCCAGCGCCGCCCGCGCGATGCCGATCGCCTGGGCGGCGACCATCGGGCGCGTTTGCTCGAAGGTTCCCAATGTTGCTGAGCTGGAACGCTTTCCGCCAGCGACAGCTTCGCGCGCTTTAGCGAGCTTGTGCTCGAGTTTCTCCTGTCCACCTAACAGATTGTCACCGGGCACGCGCACACCATCGAAGCGTAATTCGGCGGTATGCGAGGCGCGGCAGCCGAGCTTGTCGAGCTTGCGGACCAGCTCCAGACCCGGAGTGCCGCCCGGCACGATGAACAGTCCCTGGCCACGATGGCCGAGCTCCTCGTCGACGACCGCGTTGACCACATGCACGTCGGCGATACCGCCGTTGCCGATCCACATCTTGTGACCGTCGATCACCCAGTCGTCGCCGTCGCGGCGGGCCTGCGTCCGCAGATTCCTTACGTCGCTGCCACCTTCGGGCTCCGAGATAGCCAGCGCCGCAAGCTTGAGGTCACCGGGAGTCCCGAAACATTGCGGTGCCCACTCCAGCATCTGTTCCGGAGATGCGGCTTGCCCGATGGCCGATAGTGCCAGCGCTGGCATGACGATCGCCAAACCGATTCCGGCGCAACCCCAAAACAATTCCTCCATGAACATCGGTAATGAAAGGCCAGTGGGGTCGCCGATGAGATCGCGGTAGAACAACGGGCTGTAGAACCCCTGTTGCGCGGCCTCCTCCAGGACCGGCCAAGGGAACTCCTGCTTCTGGTCGTAGTCGAGAGCGACTGGACGTATGACTGACTCGGCGAATTCGTGGGTGCGCCGCGCCAGGTCGTGTTGGGCCACCGTCGGTGTCAGATCAAACGTCACTGGATCCCCTGTGTCGGTTGATCCTGGTATTACCCGCTGTTGGCGGATTCAACCCAAACACTGGGCGCGCCGGCGGTTACTTGCCGGCGAGGATCCGATACTGCGCGGCCATTTGCTGCTTCACGTCGGTCTCGTTGTCGCTGAAAGCGGTGAAGGTATATCGATCCGCGCGCGCGACACACGTGAATGGCCACGCGACTCGCAGTGCGGACAACGGCGGGTTGGGCTCGCCGAGTAACTCGGCGGCGTTCTGCCGGGCGAAGCATTGAGCCTGTGGTAGGCCAGTGATTCCGCTGATCTGATGAGCACCGTCGGTGGCGCGCATGTCCGCAGCGAATTGCTTGACTAGCTCCGCGGCCCCCGTCGCGTCGTGTGCTTGGTAGACGGTCGTCCGCTGTTGCGCGACGGCCTGAACGCCGGCGACATCGAACAGGGTTGCCGCTTTGGCGGGGTCGTCTTCAAAATTCACCCAGGCGCTCGGCTCCCAGACCCCGATCATGTACGGCGCGCTGCCGTCGGGAGCGCGCAGTGTTCGGGCCAACAACTGTCCCGTCGGGTCTCGTGGCAGATCTACCAGTTTCGCGGTATCCGTTGGCTTGAACTGGTCGATCAACGGTTCTTGCTTGTCCAGTGTCAACCCGATCAGCACGGGCGCCGTTCCGGCATCGTAACGGTCCTCAATCTGTAGCTGTTGGACGAGCACATAGGGTCCGCGTGCGGTGAAGCTTGCCGCACTGACCCCGCCGTCGGCAGAGTCGTAGAGAGTTGCGATCGCCTCCGGGTGGCGCTCGATCGTCACCGGTCGCGGAGGCGCGTCAGCATGTGGGTATTGGTCTGCCATCTCACGGGCAGCAGCGCCAGCGGAATCGTTGTCCGGAAACCGCAGCACCACGTTGACTAGCAGCTTCTTTGTGCTCGCCCTGCGGAAGCTGGAGAAGCCGGTGAGGAAGCCGTGCGCCGCGGCCACGGCGGGCATCGGATCGGCCAGCACGTTGTTTTGCGACAGTAACTTGGCCTCGGGCAGTGGCGATGTGGTCGTTGTGTTCATCAGCGCGACATGCTGATAGGCCGGGTCGACTTGCCATGGGCCAACGACGTTGACGGCGAGCCGATGAGCTTCCAACAGCGCGCCAGTGCGGGGGTTACCTGCAGTTCCGAACGCATGGTCCGGGGTCGTCGGATAGTCACCAGTGTCCAGCAATGCCACGCTCGCACCATCGGCATCAGCGCGATCGGGCGCCCTCACCGCCACACCGGCCACCGTCGCACTGCAGCCAGCTAGCGCAACCGCAGATGCCACGGCCAGCGCCGCGCCGAGCATTCGCCCCCAGAGTCTTCCCATCACTGCTACTTCCCCGCCAGGATCCGGTATTGGGCGGCGATCTGCTGCCTGACGTCCTTCTCCGTGGCGGAGTACGCGACGAATGCATACTGATCCGCAGACGCCATGCAACTAAAGGTCGCAGTCGTTTCTTGCAGGGTCGGCCCAGGCGCCATGCCTTGGCGGGCAAGGCATTTGGCCGATGGCAAGCCGGGCACACCGGCGATGACCTTCACCGAGGAGCCCAAGTGTGTGGTGAAGTGCTCCACCATCCGCGTGGCGCCGCCGGCGTTGTTGGTCCGATACACCGTCGTCAAACCCTTGGCTATCACTTCGACACCGGCGGCGGCATACAAGGCGGCCGCGGCAATAGGGTCGTCTTCGAAGTGCAACCACGCGCGCGGCTGCCACACCCCGACCACTAGAGCCGCCGACTGGTCCGACGTCGGCAAGGTGCGGGCCAACAGCTTTCCGGTCGGGTCGAGCGGCAAGTCGGCCAGCTTTGCGGGCTCGGTCGCCGAAAACTGGTCGATCAGATTTTGCTGTGAGATCAGCGTGCCTGCGATCAATTCCGCGGCCGGCGGAGCCAGATCGGCGAACTCCTCTTTCTTGGATAGCGCGTTCTGGTACAGCACGTAGAGCCCGTGAGCGACGAAACTATCGATTTCCGTTTGGTCGCCAGGCGCGGCATGGGCCGACGCGCGTGCCTCGGGCTGATCATGGATGTCAATCGGTGACCGCGGCGGATCGGGAAGCTGGCTAGTAGCGGCGGCCATCTCGGTGGCGGCGGCCGCGGCGGCATCGGGATCGGGGAAGCGCATCACCAAATTTGTCAGTGCGAGCGGCACTTGCGGGTTACCTGATGTGCGGGAGGTGATAAACGCGGTGATGACGCCGTGCGCCGATGCGATGT
>NZ_JBATXN010000452.1:0-7430 GCF_049673265.1 Mycobacterium sp.
GTCGCAGGCGATCCGGCTGGCTGGCCGAATTCCGCTGCCAGTGCCGGGATTCGGGCTGTGGGCACTGGATTCAATACGGCGAGCTAACCGTTACACCGAGATCAACCGTGAGCAACTCGACTACCTCAGCTACGGCCGGGTGATGGACACGACGAGGATGCGACAGGAACTCGGATATCATCCCAAGTGGTCAACTGCAGAGGCTTTTGACGATTACGTTCGCGGCCGAGGTTTAACTCCCATTATCGATCCGGAGTGGGTACGCTCAATCGAAGGTCGAGCCGTAGCAGCAGCGCAGCGCTTAGGTGGCCGAACCAAATCAACTAAGGGTGGGGGGAGGTTAACTTAATGGCGGGCGATTCCAAAGCGAAAGTCATTCCGCTACATACGAATACAGGGCGCGCTGCGGCGCAACGGCGCGCCGGCCAACGTACTCAAACGTCCCGTCAGCACCCCTCGCTACTCTCCGAACCCGGCACCCGCGCGTCGGCCGACCAGATCGCCGCCGTCGTCCGCGAGATCGACCAGCACCGACGCGCCGCCGACGCCAAATCCGACGCCAACGAGCCGGCCAACGAGCTCGCGCACAAGGTCAGCGCCGTCGCCGACTTTCTGCGGCACCGCCTTACCGGCGATTACCGCGTCGACGAGTTTGGGTTCGACCCGCATTTCAACGACGCCATCGTGCGGCCGCTGCTGAGGTTCTTCTTCAAGTCGTGGTTCCGGGTCGAGGTCAGCGGCGTCGAGAACTTGCCCGACACCGGCGCGGCGTTGGTGGTGGCCAACCACGCCGGCGTGCTGCCGTTCGACGGGCTGATGGCTTCGGTGGCTGTTCACGACGCGCACCCGGCCCATCGGGACCTGCGACTGCTGGCCGCCGACATGGTGTTCGACCTGCCGATGATCGGCGAAGCCGCCCGCAAGGCCGGACACACCATGGCATGCACCGCCGACGCCCACCGGTTGCTGGCCTCCGGCGAGCTGACCGCGGTGTTCCCCGAGGGATACAAGGGGCTGGGTAAGCGCTTCAAGGATCGCTACAAGCTGCAGCGGTTCGGCCGCGGTGGCTTCGTGGCGGCGGCGCTGCGCACCAAAGCGCCGATCGTGCCGTGCTCGATCGTCGGCTCCGAGGAGATCTACCCGATGCTGGCCGACGTCAAGCTGCTGGCACGGCTGTTCGGCCTGCCGTACTTTCCGATCACCCCGCTGTTCCCGCTGGCCGGTCCTGCCGGGCTGGTGCCGCTGCCGTCGAAGTGGCACATCGCCTTTGGTGAGCCGATTCCGACCGCGCACCACGCGGCCGCCGATGCCGACGATCCCATGGTCACCTTCGAGCTGACCGACCAAGTGCGCGAGACCATCCAGCAGACGCTGTATCAGCTGCTGGCCGGGCGGCGCAACATGTTCTTCGGCTGAGGTCTCAAGGCCGGTGAAGCTTCGAAGCCGCCGCACCCGCCGTCAGCGCGACACCGAGGCGGTGTACGACGAGCACGCCGTGATCGCCGTCGGCCCCGAAAAAGAGGCGGCCGGTGTGCGGGCGGTGATGGTGTCGCTGCAGCGTGGCTTGGCGTCGATGGGTCCGCTGCGTACGGTGGCGTCGCTGGCACGGCTCAATCAACGTCACGGCTTCGACTGCCCCGGCTGCGCCTGGCCGGAAGAACACGGCGGGCGCAAGCTCGCCGAGTTTTGCGAGAACGGCGCCAAGGCCGTCGCCGAAGAGGCGACCATCCGGGTGGTGACGCCGGAGTTCTTCGCCCGTCATTCCATCGTCGACCTGCAGCAACGGCCGGAGTATTGGCTCTCCCAGCAGGGCCGGCTCACCCATCCAATGGTGCTGCGCCCCGGGGACACTCACTACCGGCCGATCGGCTGGGATGAGGCGTATCGGCTGATCGCCGCTGAGCTGCGACAACTGCGCAGCCCCAATGAGGCGGTGTTCTACACGTCGGGACGCACCAGCAACGAGGCGGCGTTCCTCTACCAGCTGATGGTGCGCAGTTTCGGCACGAACAACTTGCCGGACTGCTCAAACATGTGCCACGAGTCCTCGGGGGCGGCGCTGACCGAGTCGATCGGGATCGGCAAGGGCTCGGTCACCGTGGAAGACGTCGCCAACGCCGACCTGATCGTCATCGCCGGCCAGAACCCTGGCACCAACCACCCGCGGATGCTTTCGGTGCTGGAGAAGGCCAAAACCAACGGCGCCCGGATTATCGCGGTCAACCCGCTGCCGGAGGCCGGGCTGATCCGATTCAAGGATCCGCAGAAGGTCAACGGCGTTGTCGGACATGGCGTCGCGATCGCCGACGAGTTTGTGCAGATTCGCCTCGGCGGCGACATGGCGCTGTTCGCCGGGCTGGCCCGGCTCTTGCTGGAGGCCGACGACGCCGCCCCGGGCACGGTGGTGGATCGCGATTTCATCGCCGGCCACTGCGCCAACTTCGCCGAGTACGAGGCGCACGCGCGGACCGTCGACCTGGACACGGTTTTGCAGGCCACCGGGCTCGAGGAGGAGCAGCTGCGACGGGTCGCGGCGATGATGGCGCAATCGCAGCGCATCGTCGCGTGCTGGGCGATGGGCCTAACCCAGCATCGGCACGCCGTGCCGATGATCGCCGAGATCACCAATGTGTTGTTGATGCGCGGCATGATCGGTAAGCCCGGCGCCGGATTGTGCCCGGTGCGTGGACATTCCAATGTGCAGGGCGACCGCACGATGGGCATCTGGGAGCAGATGCCGGAGACTTTTCTGGCAGCGCTGGACGACCGGTTCGGCATCGTCAGTCCTCGCGAGCACGGCTTGGACACTGTCGATGCGATCCGGGCGATGCGCGACGGGCGCGCACGCGTGTTCATGGGCATGGGCGGCAACTTCGCGTCGGCAACCCCGGACACGGCGGTCACCGAAGCCGCGCTGCGCGGCTGCTCGCTGACGGTGCAGGTGTCGACAAAGCTGAACCGCAGCCACCTGGTGCATGGGTCGATGGCGTTGATTCTGCCGTCGCTGGGCCGCACCGACCGTGACATTCAGGCTGGGCGCAAACAGCAAGTGTCGGTGGAAGATTCGATGTCGATGGTGCACTTGTCGCGCGGCAGCCTGCATCCACCCAGCGACCAGGTGCGCAGCGAGGTGGCGATCATCAGCCAGCTGGCCCGCGCCCTGCTCGGGGACGACCATCCAGTGCCGTGGGAGAAGTTCGTCGCCGACTATGACACCATCCGCGACGCGATCGCGGCGGTGGTGCCCGGCTGCGCCGACTACAACACCAGAGTGCGCGCCCCTGACGGGTTTCAGCTGCCTCACCCGCCGCGAGATGCCCGCGAATTCCCAACGGACACAGGCAAAGCCAACTTCGCGATCAACCCGTTGGAGTGGGTGCCGGTGCCGCCTGGACGTCTGGTGCTGCAGACCCTGCGCAGCCACGACCAGTACAACACCACCATTTACGGCCTGGACGACCGCTACCGCGGCGTCAAGGGTGGCCGCCGGGTGGTATTCGTCAATCGCGCGGACATCGAGGCGTTCGGCCTGAAGGCCGGTGACCGGGTCGACCTGGTCTCGGAGTTCACCGATGCCGACGGTCACTGCCAGGAGCGGCGCGCCAAGGATTTTCTGGTCGTCGAATACGCCACACCGGTGGGCAACGCGGCGGCCTACTATCCGGAAACCAATGCACTGGTGGCGCTCGATCATGTTGCGGTCAAGTCGAATACGCCGGTGTCCAAGGCGATCGTCATCAGGCTGGAGCCGGCATGGGCCGGGTGACGGCGCGTCGCCGGGTGCACCACGTCAACGCCGGTGACGCCGTCGACCGGCCCGACACCCTGGTCGTTGAGGAGCCGCTGGAGATTCGGCTCAACGGCCGGCCTATCACCGTAACCATGCGCACCCCGGGCGCCGATATCGAACTGGCGCAAGGCTTTTTGTTGACCGAGGGGGTGATCAGTTGCCGTGACGACGTGCGCACTGTCCGGTATTGCCGCGGCGCCACCGAGGACGGGCGCAACACCTACAACGTGCTCGACGTGACCCTGGCCGACGGGGTTCCGCTGCCCGAGATCGATGTGGCCCGCAACTTCTACACCACCTCCTCGTGTGGCGTGTGCGGTAAGGCGTCACTGGAGGCGGTGCAGCTGACCAGCCGCTACTGCCCCGGCGACGACCCTTCGGTGGTCAGCGCCGCCACGCTGTCGGCGATGCCCGATCGGCTGCGTGACGCGCAGAAAGTCTTCGCCGCCACCGGAGGGCTGCACGGCGCGGCCTTATTCAGCAGCGACGGCGCGATCCTTGCCGTCCGTGAGGACATCGGCAGGCACAACGCCGTCGACAAAGTCCTGGGCTGGGCGCTCGAAACCAACCGAGTCCCACTGACCGGCACCGTGCTGCTGGTCAGCGGCCGGGCGTCGTTCGAACTCACGCAGAAAGCGGTGATGGCCGGTGTTCCGGTGCTGGCCGCGGTGTCGGCGCCGTCGTCGCTGGCCGTCGACTTGGCCAGCCAGTCCGGGCTGACCCTGGTCGCGTTCCTGCGCGGCGAATCGATGAACGTCTACACCCGACCCGACCGTCTGATGCAGCAGTCGGACAGCTAGCCCGGTTTGACCAAGGTGAACTGGCAGACGTCGGTGTAGCCGGTGCGGAATAGGTCCGCGCAGCCGGTGAGGTATTTCATGTAGCGCTCGTAGACCTCGTCGGACTGGATCGCGATGGCCTCGTCTTTGCGCGCCTCCAGCGCCTCGGCCCAGATGTCCAACGTGCGGGCATAGTGCAGCCGCAGCGGCTGCATCTTGGTGAGGGTGAAGCCTGCCTTGGTCGCATGCTTCTCAACAGCCGAGGCCTGCGGCAGATCTCCGCCGGGGAAGATTTCTTCCATGATGAACTTGAAGAACCGGATGAGTTTCATCGTGAGCGGAAGCTCACGGGCGGCGAAGTCCTCGTCCTCGGGCTTGATGATGGTGTGCAACATCATCACGCCGCCGGCCGGGAGCACCGAATACGCCATCGTGAAGAAGTCGTCGTAGCGGTCGCGGCCGAAGTGCTCAAACGCGCCGATCGAGACGATCCGATCCACCGGCTCGTGAAATTGCTCCCAGCCCTTCAGCAGCACCTGCTTGGAGCGCGAGCTGTCCACGGCGTCCAGCACCTTCTGCGCATGGGCGGCCTGGTTCTTGCTCAGCGTCAGGCCGATCACGTTGACGTCGTAGCGCTCGATGGCGCGCCGCAGGGTGGCCCCCCAGCCACAGCCGATGTCGAGCAGCGTCATCCCGGGCTCTAGGCCGAGCTTGCCCAGCGACAGGTCGACCTTGGCCAGCTGGGCCTCTTCGAGCGTCATGTCGTCGCGCTCGAAGTACGCGCAGCTGTAGGTCTGGCTGGGGTCCAGGAACAGCCGGTAGAACTCGTCAGAGAGGTCGTAGTGCGACTGGACGTCGTCGAAGTGCGGCGTGAGGTTGCTGCTCATTGGCGTGGGGCTCCCCCTAAAAGTTCCCGGCTGACACTAGGCCCGGGCGCGGATGGATGCAATTGCAGCTATCGTCGCCTCTGCGTTCGCGTCGGGATTTGACGACTCGCCGAGCATTGTCACGATGCTGGTGATCACCGGGTTCGAATCGGCGTCGGTGACCTCGCTGCGGATCTCAGCAATCACCGTGCCGTGGGACTCGATGACCGAATCCAGGTAGGTGTCGAAGTACAGCCGGTCGCCGACCATCATCGGCCGGTGGAACACCAACTTCTGGTCCCGATGCAACACCCGCGCGAGGTTGATCGGGATGTCGAACTTGGTGAAGACGTCCAGCTGGACGCGACGCCCCGCAACGGCAAGGAACGTCAGCGAGGCCAGAGTGCTGTCATAACCGGCCTCGGCGGCCGCCTCTTCGGAGTAGTGCGTCGGATGATCGTCCTTGACGGCCAGCGCAAACTCCCGGACCTTTTCGCGTCCGACGTCGAAGTAATCCGGGTACCGGTAGTGCGTTCCGATGAGTTCCTGGGCGCCTTCGGGTACTGACATGCGCTGTTCTCCACTCTGATGGGTGCTCAGCGGCGCAGCTTATCAGCGTGATTGTCGCCGAGAAGCCACCGCAGCCAGGGCGCCGCCTGCTGCGCCCAGCGCCAGGGCCGACGGCACTCCGATCCGGGCGGCCTTGCGCGCCGTGCGGAAGTCACGGATCTCCCAGCCGCGTTTGCGAGCTAGATCACGCAAATGACTGTCCGGATTGATAGCGACGGCGGTCCCGACCAGGGAGAGCATCGGGACGTCGTTGTAACTGTCGGAGTAGGCGGTGCAGCGCTTGAGGTTGAGCCCCTCGCGGATGGCCAGCGAGCGCACCGCGTGCGCCTTGCCGGGGCCGTGCAGGATCTCGCCCACCAGCCTGCCCGTAAACACGCCGTCGACCGATTCGGCGACGGTGCCCAGCGCGCCGGTCAGGCCAAGGCGGCGGGCGATCGTGATGGCGAGCTCATAGGGCGTGGCGGTGACCAGCCAGACCTGCTGGCCGGCATCAAGGTGCATCTGGGCTAGATCACGAGTGCCCGCCCAGATCTTGTCGGCGATGATTTCGTCGTAGACCTCTTCGCCAAGCCTCTCCAGCTCTTCGGTGCGCCGGCCTTCGATGAAGGCCAAGGCCTTGCGCCGGCCCGCGGCGACGTCATCGCTGTTCTCCCGGCCGATGAGTTGAAACTTGGCTTGCGCGTAGACGAATCCGATCACGTCGCGATAGGTGAAGTACTTCCGCGCGGCCAAGCCGCGACCGAAATGCAGCAGCGACGAGCCCTGCACAAGTGTGTTGTCGACGTCGAAGAACGCTGCTGCGGTCAGGTCGACTGGCGGCTGGTCCGGCCCCGCGGTCTCGTCGGTCTGGATGTCGACGAGTGCGCGGTCGGCGCTGGCATTGGCGGCCAGGTCCTCCAGTCCCAGATCAGCCGGACTGGATCCTGCGTTGGGGCCGGGCTCTACGGTGTCCGGGCCGCCGGGAGCACTCACGGCTCAACACTATCCGCCTTCAGCGTGCGGGGGCGGATGGCAGAGGTGCTGGCGTGGGCGAGGGCACAGGTAGGTGTGAGGCCGAGTCGATCCTTAGGTCGACGGCATGCAGCGCTACCGCTGATCGGTGCACGCGTAGGGGCTCATTCGTGGGTCGTCGATTAACCGAGTGGCGGGATTTATTCACCCCACGAACCGGCAATGAGCATTAAACAATTCGACACGAATCGCTAACGAAGATTCCAGCCGACGCATCGGCCAATTTCGTGCAGCGCTTCTTGGGACAGTTCGGGGTGTTTGGCGTGGAACCGCCGCAAAATATCGTTCACGCCTTCCTGTAAGGTCATGTCTCCCCACTCAATCGGCATCCGTACAGCCTCGCTTACTAGTTCTGAAATCTCGGTGATGAGTGCTTCAGACTGTCCGGGCCCGAACGCTTCGATGACCTTGTCT
>NZ_JBATXN010000453.1:0-2386 GCF_049673265.1 Mycobacterium sp.
GTTCGGACACCTCGAAGTGGGCGGCAAAGAAGCCGAGCACCGCGCCGCGTCGTCGGTCAGGGACAACCGCGGCTGGAGCTACAAAAAGTGGGCGAAGCAGGTGACGAAGGTGCTGGTCGCTATCGAGAACGCGATGTGCCCGGAGTTGTTCATTGCCGGCGGCGGCATCAGCCGCAAAGCCGACAAGTGGGTGCCGTTGCTAAAGAACCGCACTCCGGTGGTCGCCGCCGCCCTGCAGAACAGCGCGGGAATCGTCGGCGCGGCGATGGCCGCGACCAGCGACGTGACGCACTAAATTTGCGCGCTCTGGCCGGGGTATTGCTGCGCTGTCGTTACAATGGTCTCCGGCAGCCGCCTGACCGAGAGCGGCGAATATCGACACCGATAATCGACGCCGACATCCGACATAGCCGACAGCTTCCGGTTGAGTATGCCCAGAGCATCGGAATTGAGTCCTACCGAAGGGGTTTACGTGGCAGCGACCAAGGCACGGCCGGCAACTGAGGAGCCGGTGAAGCGTACCGCCGCCAAGTCTCACGCCACCGCCGGGGCAAAAGGTTCGACGACCAAGTCGTCCAACGGCGCAGCCACCGCACGACGAGCCACCAAGACAGCAACCAAGGCACCGGCGAAGACCGCCGCGAAGGCTGCGAAGGCACCTGCGAAGGCCGCCAAGGCCGAGCCAGCCAAGGCCCGCACTGCCACTAAGAGCACTGCCGCCAAGGCCGAGCCGGCTAGGGGCCGCGCGAAGAAGGCGTCGTCGAAAGCCGCCCCCAAAGACGTCGAAGTAGTGGCAGAACAGCTCGACACCGAAGAAGAACTCGACGAACTCGACGCTGAGCCCGACATCGAGGGTGAGCCCGGCGAAGAAATCGACCTCGAAGAAGACCTGAATCTCGAAGACCTCGAGGAGGCATCCGACGGCGTCGCGGCCGAGCCCGAAGCGAGCGACGCCGAAGAAGGCGCCGAAGCGACCACCAAAAAGGCAGCCGACGACTCGGCAGACGAAGAAGAGATCGTCGAGCCGAGCGAAAAGGACAAAGCTTCAGGCGATTTCGTCTGGGACGAAGACGAGTCGGAGGCGTTGCGCCAAGCCCGCAAAGATGCCGAGCTCACCGCGTCGGCGGATTCGGTTCGGGCTTACCTCAAGCAGATCGGCAAGGTGGCGCTGCTCAACGCCGAAGAAGAGGTCGAGCTGGCCAAGCGGATCGAGGCGGGTCTGTACGCCACCCAGCTGATGGTCGAGCTGACCGATCGCGGCGAGAAGTTGCCCGCCGCCCAGCGGCGCGACATGTCGTGGATCTGCCGCGACGGCGACCGCGCGAAAAACCATCTGCTGGAAGCCAATCTGCGGCTCGTGGTTTCGCTCGCCAAGCGCTACACCGGCCGCGGCATGGCGTTTCTCGACCTGATCCAGGAAGGGAACCTGGGCCTGATCCGCGCGGTGGAAAAGTTCGACTACACCAAGGGTTACAAGTTCTCCACCTACGCGACGTGGTGGATCCGCCAGGCGATCACCCGCGCGATGGCCGACCAGGCCCGCACCATCCGCATCCCGGTGCACATGGTCGAGGTGATCAACAAGCTGGGCCGCATTCAGCGCGAGCTGCTACAGGATCTGGGCCGCGAGCCCACTCCCGAAGAGCTCGCCAAGGAAATGGACATCACCCCGGAGAAGGTGCTGGAGATCCAGCAGTACGCCCGCGAGCCGATCTCGCTGGATCAGACCATCGGTGACGAAGGTGACAGCCAGCTCGGCGACTTCATCGAGGACAGCGAAGCCGTGGTCGCCGTTGACGCCGTGTCGTTCACGCTGCTGCAAGACCAACTGCAGTCGGTGCTCGAGACGCTCTCGGAGCGCGAAGCCGGTGTGGTACGGCTGCGCTTCGGCCTTACCGACGGCCAGCCCCGCACGCTCGACGAGATCGGCCAGGTCTACGGCGTGACCCGCGAACGCATCCGCCAGATCGAGTCGAAGACGATGTCGAAGCTGCGCCACCCCAGCCGTTCGCAGGTCCTGCGCGACTACCTGGACTGAGCGACACTCCGATCTATTGTCCTGACCAGTAGGTTTACCGGCCAGTCCAGAAATAGTAGATATGCACAGCGCACTCAGTCAAGATATCGGGTATGGCGCGTCGCAAACCTGTAGCTGTTGATCTTGCCGCGCTGCTGCCGTCCTGGGAGTTGTCTCTGCGCGCCGAGCGCAAGTCGCCGCAGACCATCAAGAGCTACGGCGACGGGGTTCGCGGGTTCATCCGGTGGTGTCAGGTCAATGGGCACTCCCCCGCGCTGGACCGCGAGCTGATGAAGGGGTTCGTGGCCGACCTGCTCGACGGCGGTGCCGAACCGTCGACGGCGCGCTCCCGTCAGCTCGGGGTGCGCC
>NZ_JBATXN010000454.1:0-9899 GCF_049673265.1 Mycobacterium sp.
GGTCGTGCCAGTCGTGCCAGTCGTGCCCGTCGTCGAACCCGTCGTCGAACCCGTCGTGCCCGTGGTCGAGCCGGTCGTGCCAGTTGTGCCCGTCGTCGCACCCGTTGTGCCCGTGGTCGAGCCGGTCGTGCCCGTTGTGCCCGTCGTCGCACCCGTCGTGGTACCGGTCGTGTTGGGGAACGGTATCGGGATTGGAACCGGGATCGGGATCGGCACCACGTTGGGCGGATTCACGGGAGGCGGAACGTCAGGGGCTGGGGGCACAGCCGGGGCCGGTGCGATTGCCGGACCAGGACTGGAGAGCTCCGGAACGCCGCTGCCCGGCGGCAGCACTGCGGCGGGGATAGCGGCGGGGTTCGCGGCGGGCGCCGGCGGTAACGGTGCCTGCTGCTGAGTTGGCAATGGCGGCATGAACTTTCCCGGCGCGACATTCGGGTGCCCTTGCACCGGTTTGGTACTCGCGGTCGGGCGAATGGTGACGGCAACCGCTACAGCCAACACCGCGAAGCCGATGATCGCGAAAGCGACAACGGCATTGCTGATGAGCAACGACCGGGTGGTGAGCCGCGAATCGGCTCCCTCGGCGTACTCCTCTTCGGTCTCGCTCGCAGCGTCCATTGGCAGCAGGTCGGCCTCGTTAGACATCGAATAGGCCAACTGGTCCTGCTGCTCGCTCATCTGCGTCATCGCTGCGGCAGGCGGAATCGCTCCGGTCTCGCTCGCCAGCCTGACTGCTTGGGTCATGCCCGTCGGCTCCACGGCCATCGCCGCGCCACGCGCGATCGCGAACGCATCCGGAACCTGCACCGGCATGGTTGATGTCGCGCGCAGCTGATTGGCGACAGTGTTGAGCTCGGGCGAAGCGCCGATCACAAAAACGTCGCCCGCAGCGCCGCCTTCAGCGCCAAGCCGGTTCATCAATGTGTCGAGCGCAGCGGTAGCGTCGGAGCCTTCGATCGGCTGGGCGGCCAAAACGGTCGGCGGTGCTTCGTCGGCCCCGACCATCGACAATGTCGCCGTCTGTTCACCGACTAGCAATACGGCTGTACCCTGTTCTGTGGCGCCGTGAGATGTGTTGCGCACCAATGCCGTTGCCGCTTGCGACTCCGACACCACCGCGACGTCCTCGAGACCGGCGTTGATCAACAGTCGGCGTAGCTCATCTGCGAGCTGCTGATCCGACCAGCACACTCCGGTGGCGACGAGCCGGTGGTTTTCATCGGCGAGTAGCCGATGGGTGCCCACCACGGTGTCGGCCAATTTCTCGATCGGTTGCGCCGCGACATCGATAGTCGATTGATCGATCACGTCGGGCCCCGTAGGGGTCGACCCAACAAGCGCTAAGCGTGCGATCGGACCCGTGACCGCTACCCCAAGAACTGCGTCCACGACCCGGCCTCTCCTGCTGTATTGCCTTAGCAGCATTACACCTCAAAGGGCCGCAGCATAAGCCATTCGCCCGATAACCTCGCCAACTAGGCAAACCGGCAGCGCGATGGCGCAGCTAGGTGTTGACTGGGCTCAGTATCGAACGAGCACCGACGAGTAACCGCAACGATCCCAGGGGAAGCCGGTGAGCGAAACCGCCAACCACCCGCCAACCGGACCGATTGGCCGACCGCCTCAAAGTGCGCCTACCCAAGCTCAACCGGCGTCTGCGTACGACGCTCTACCCGTGCCCTACCACAACCCGGCGCGACGATGGAACATCGCCAGGGACGTCACGGGCGTGGTCCTGCTTTTGCTTGCACTGGTCTTCCCATGGAATCTGTACTTCGGGATGGGGATCCCCAACAGCAGGACATCAATTCTCGGAGTGCTGCTTGTCGTGACAGCGCTTTCTCTGGTGTCGGTCGCCGCGACGTATGTCGCACGCGCCAATGCCGTCCTGGCCGCCCGGCTTCGTCTGAGCCTCAATACTCCCTACCTGCTGCTGGTACTCGCCTTCGTGGTGTTCGAGGCAGTGCAAACAGTCCGATACGGCGGCAGCATCAGAGTGCCAGGTGGGCTCGGCCCGGGTGCATGGCTCGGGGTTGGCGGCTCACTGCTGTGCGCGCAGCCGGTGCTCACCGAACTAGCCCCCGATGACGGCAGGTTCGCCAGATGGCTAGCGGCGTCCCGCGTCGTGGGCTACGCGTCGATCGTTGCCGCGGTGTTGAGCTTTGTGTTCATCCTGTACTGGCGGATCCGATACGCCCTGCCCGGCCAGGCCGGTATGTCCGGTTTCGGCAAACAGAATGTCGCGGTCATCGTCACCGCGGTGGTCTACGGCGTGGTGGCATTGGTCACCCTCATCGTCGCGTCAAGCTGGATTGTTCAGGACGCCAAGCCGTCCCGGCTGGCGACCGTGGCGCTGGGGGCCTCGACACTTGTCGCCGGGCTCCTCGTCTGGATCCTTCCCATCGGACGCGAGATCGACGGATTCCACGGGATAGCGCAGAACACGTCGACGGCGGGCATTGGATTCGAGGGCTACGCGGCGTGGGCCGCGGCCGCGGCGATTCTTGCACCACTGGCCCTGCTGCAGGCCGGGCGGGCACGGCCGATCGATGAGGGCCTGTGGCGAGAGGCAGCGCGAAAAGGGTTGCTGCTCATCTTCGTATGGTGCGCAGGGTCGGTGGTGATGCGAATTACCGACCTTCTCGTCGCGGTGAACTTGCACTACCCCTACTCGCGCTACGACAGCATGGCGCTCGCCGCATTCGATCTGCTCACCGCCGTCATCGCTGGCTGGCTCCGGGTCAACCTGGCCAACCTTTCCCTGTCGGTCAGATTGGTGTCGTCGATGTGTGGGCTGCTGGTCGGGCTCGCGGTCGCCCGAATCGTGGTGGGTGTCGTGTTGGCTCCGCGGTTCGCAGCACCTAAGCGCCCGCCCGGGATGAATAGCGCGGTCTACGGAAACAATCTCGCCCAACAGATCACCAGCACGTTCGACGTGGTGTTGTGCGGGATCGCCTTGGGTGTCCTGGCCGCGGCCCTGGTTGTGGGTCGGCGCCGCCGCCGCATGGTGCAACCTCCCCCGCACGCTCAGGCTCTCCCACCGGCACGGACCCAGCGGCCGCGGATCCATCGCTCGCAGGGCGCAACTACCGAGCGACCCAAGATCTTTCGGGCAGCGGACGGGCGCTAGCCACGCAGCGGGGCGAACGCGAATTCGCGCAGCCCCTTACCCGGATCGACGGCCGCCCGGAAACCCAACACGTCGGCGGCCTTCGTCGGATCGGCGACAATGTGGCGCACGTCGCCGCTGCGATACTGTCCGGTGACCGTCGGCGACTGGGCGGAATCCCGCGCTTCGCACAGCAGCGTAGCCACCTCCATGATGGAAATCGGCTGCCCGGAGCAGACGTTCGCGGCGGTGAACCCATCGCGACCAGCTGCTACCGCGGCCACATTGGCGGCGGCCACGTCGTCGACGTGAACGAAGTCCCGCATCTGGCCGCCATCTTCGAAAACCTGTGGCGGCTCGCGCCTTTCGAGTGCTGAGCGGAAGATCGCGGCGACGCCGGAATACGGCGTATCGCGCGGCATATCGGGGCCGTAGACGTTGTGGTAGCGCAACGCCACCACCGATCCGCCCGTCGACTCCGACCACGCCAACGCGTAATGCTCCTGTGCCGTCTTGCTAGCCGCATACAGGCTGCGCGGGCGCAACGGCGCATCTTCGTCGACTAGCTGCCAGGCCAATTCTTCGCCGCCGATCGGGCAGCGGTGCTCGAAAACACCGGCATTCAGGTCTCTCGGCCGCCGCGGTAGCGGGTCGACCAGCCCGTGCTCGGCGCAGCGGTAGCGGCCCTGCCCGTAGACCACCATCGACGACGCCAGCACCAGTCGCGCCACCCCGGCGCGAAACATCTGCGCCAGCAGCACGGCAGTCCCAAAGTCGTTGTGGCTGCCGTAATCCGGCGCGTCGGCAGCATTCACGCCTGCCCCGACTACCGCGGCCTGATGGCACACCAGGTCGACACCGTCGAGTAGCGGGGCCAGCGCGTCGGCGTCACGGATGTCGACGCGTCGGCAATCGGGGGGCAGCACCGCATTGCCTCCGTGCGCCGCGGGGAGCATGGCATCCACGGCGACCACGGCGTGGCCTGCGGCCCGCAGCGCCGCATCCACTCGCGACCCGATGAAACCGGCAGCTCCGGTCAGCAGCACCCTCACGGCTGGTCGAAAGGCAACTCGGTACCGGTATGAGACTGACATTCGGTGCAGCTGCGTTCGGCGGCGACCTGACCGATGGCCTCGGCGACAAGCTTTTTGAACGGCTCGATGTTCTTCTCGAATTCGTCGATGACCTCGACGACCTTCACCCCGGCACCGGCGTCGATGCCGGCATCCAAGTCTGTTACTAAAGCGATTGTCGCATAGCATATTTCGAGTTCGCGCGCGAGCACCGCCTCCGGGTAGCCGGTCATGTTGATCAGGGTGAAGCCCGCGGCGGCGAACCACTGGCTTTCCGCGCGGGTGGAAAACCGCGGACCCTCGATGACCACCATTGTTCCTCCGTCGACCACGCCGGCCAGCCCGGTGATCGCGGATCGCAACGTCGGGCAGTACGGATCGGCGAAGGACACGTGCGCCGCACCGGAGTCGAAGTACGTGTCGGCGCGGCGACGGGTACGGTCCACCAACTGATCGGGTGCCACGATCGCCCCCGGCTGCAGGTCAGGCGTCAGGCTGCCCACCGCGCACGGGGCGAAGACCTGCCGCACCCCCAGCGCGCGCAGCGCCCACATGTTGGCCCGATACGGCACCTTGTGCGCCGGATACTCGTGGTTGGCGCCGTGACGGGGCAGGAACGCGACCTCATGCTGGCCGACCGTGCCGATCGTGACCGGGGCACTCGGCTCACCGTACGGGGTGTCCAAATTGACGCTGCGTGCGTCTGAACCGAAGAACGTGTAGAAGCCGCTGCCGCCGATCACTCCTAGCATCTGATCATTGTCGTGCACGGGCATGGAACGATCGACGGGTGGCCAGTTTTGCGCAATGGATCGCGGGCGCGCGACCCCGAACACTTCCCAACGCCGTCGCACCGGTGATCGCGGGTACTGGCGCCGCCGCCTGGCTGCATGCCGCCAGCTGGTGGAAGGCGCTGCTCGCACTGGCCGTCGCCCTGGCACTGATCATCGGGGTCAATTTCGCCAATGACTACTCCGACGGCATCCGCGGCACCGACGACGTCCGCGCCGGCCCGTTGCGCCTGGTCGGCTCGCGGCTGGCGACTCCCCGATCGGTGCTGACGGTGGCCGTCGCCAGCATGAGCGTCGGCGCAGCGGCCGGGTTGGCGCTCGCGGTCACCAGCGCGCCGTGGCTGATCCTGGTCGGCGCCTTCTGCATCGCCGGAGCATGGTTGTACACCGGTGGCTCAAAACCTTACGGCTATGCGGGTTTTGGCGAACTCGCGGTATTCCTGTTCTTCGGGCTGGTCGCCGTGCTGGGCACCCAGTACACCCAGGCGCTGCGGGTCGACTGGGTGGGCGTGGTGCTGGCGGTGACGACGGGAGCGCTGTCGTCGGCGGTGTTGGTGGCCAACAACCTGCGGGATATCCCGACCGACGGGCAATCCGGCAAGCTCACGTTGGCGGTACGCCTCGGCGACACCGGGACTCGCAGGCTCTACCAGGGGCTGCTGGCGCTCGCCGCGGTGTTGACCCTGACGCTGATGGCCGCTACACCGTGGTGTGCGGTCGGGCTGGTCGCCACCCCGTTGGCGCTGCGGGCGGTGGCACCGGTGCGATCTGGTCGAATGGGAGCCGAGCTGATTCCGGTGCTGCGCGATACCGGCCTGGCGATGCTGGTGTGGTCGATCGCGGTGGCAGCCGCGTTGACGCTGGCCGCCTGACTTCACTCGTCCGGTGGCGCCTCGCCGCGCAACCTGGCCCGGAGCTGCTCGCGATCACGACGCCGACGTTCGGTGGCCACCTGAAGTCCGGCGGTGGCGCGACGGCGCAGCGGGCCGAACAACCAGATGCCGAGCGGCATCGCAATGATGAGCGCAAACAACGCGGCAACGGCTATCGGAAACTCGTGCACGCCAATCAGTCGGCCCGCTCCATAGATCACCGCGGTGACGACCACCACCAACGCCAGCCGAGCCGCGACGTACAGCAGGACGCTGACGACACCGCGGCCAACGGAGCTCTCGGCCTTTGACACAATGCGAGCCTAAGACGCCGCGTATATTCAGACCAAGGAGGTGTTGAGTGCTGTACCTGCTCCTCGTCCTCGTACTGGGGACGCTGATCTACGTCGGTTGGCGCACGGCCCGTTCACAGGTCAACCGCCCGAAGACTCGCGTCATCGGGCCCGACGACGATCCGGACTTCTTGTGGCGGCTCGGCCACGGCGATAACAACCCGCGTTAGTTAAATGAAGTGCTCGTTGGATCGGCGCTCATCGTTCGGAAAACCGTCGGCGACAACGGCTGCCAATTCGATGAGCGCTTCCCGCGTTTCCCGCTTCAGCCGATCCAGGCTGATCTCCGCGCCCTCCTCGAGATGCGGATCGAACGGCACCAGACGCACCGCGCGGCACCGCCGCGAGAAGTGATCGACCACCTTCTGCATATCGACCTTGCCTGACCGCGGCCGCACCGCGTTGATCACGGCGATCGAATTGCGGACCAGATCTTCGTGGCCATGCGCGTCGAGCCAGTCCAGCGTCGCTGAGGCACTGCGCGCCCCGTCGATCGATCCCGAGCTCACCACGATCAGGGCGTCGGTTCTTTCCAGCACCGACGTCATCGCCGAATGCAAGAGCCCGGTCCCGCAGTCGGTGAGCACCAGGCCGTAGAACCGCTCCAGGATTTCCAGCGTCTGCGCGTAGTCATCGGCGCTGAACGCCTCGGACATGGCCGGATCGCTTTCCGAGGCGAGCACCTCCAGCCGGCTCGGGCCCTGCGAGGTGTAACTGCGAACATCGCTGTAGCGCTGGATGCCCTCGGCGTCGCGCAACAGGTGGCGCACGGTGGCCGGCGTCTCCAACGGCACCTTTTGGCTCAGGGTGCCGCGATCGGGGTTGGCGTCCACGGCCACCACCCGGTCTCCGCGAATCGACGCGAAAGTCGCCCCCAGCGTGGCGGTGATGGTGGTTTTACCGACGCCGCCCTTCAGCGACAGCATCGCGATCCGATAGCAACCTCGCAGCGGCGCATTGACCTGCACGGTGAGGTCGTTGTAGCGCAAAGTCCGTGGACTTTCGCCGACATTGATCAGCTGTCCCGACAAGACATACAGCCACCGACGCCAACCCTCTGACGGCGCCGGCTTGACTTGGCGCAACAGCGTGCTGGTGGACAGTTCCGGATACGGCGACGACGGGACGTGCTGCTGCCGGTACCCAGCGTCCGCCGACGCGGCGGGTGGGCGTCCCCCGTAGTTGCCGTAGACCCGCCGAGGCGAATCGACGACCCGCGGAAGTCCCTGGTAAGGCGTGGCCGCCCAGGCCCGCGGCTCTTCGCGGGTCTCCGGCGGCGGCACAGCCCGCGTCACGGCTTCGCTGAAGCGCCGTTCGGTGCGGAAGCCGGCAAACGCCGTGGTGGGCGGCTCGTGGGCCGGCGCTGGTGGCGGCTGCGGCGGCATCTCAGTGGTCGGATGGTCTTCGCGATCGCGCGATACCCCCGGGTTCGCGTTCTGCGTGGGATGGTCAGCCACGTGCTCTTTCCCCTTGTTGCAACACTCGGGTCACTTGTTGACGAACGGTCTTGTTAGGGCGAATCCCCCGATGTCGACCTAGCCCACCCCAGCATAGGAGTGCAAACCAACCGTCACCAGGTTGACGAAGAACAGGTTGAACACCATGGCCACGAAACCGACCACGTTGATCCAGGCCGCTTTCCGGTCTCGCCAGCCAGCCGTCGACCGAGCATGCAGGTAGGCGGCGTAGACCACCCAAGCTATGAACGCCACCGTCTCCTTGGGATCCCAGCCCCAATACCGGCCCCAGGCCTCCTCGGCCCAGATCGCGCCGAAGATCACACCGAAACCGAACACCGGGAACGCGAAGATCGTGGTCCGGTAGGCGATCCGATCCAGCGTCTGCGCGTCGGGCAACCGCCGAACCATCCGAGCAAACGCACCGGGCGTCTCCGGCTCGCCCACCCGAGAGGTCTGCAGCAGGAACAGGATGCTGGCCACGCCCGCCACCAGGAACACCCCCGAGCCCAGGCTGACCACCGATACGTGGATGGGCAGCCAGTAGGACTGCAGCGCGGGCATCACCGGCGCGGCGTTGGTGTAGAGCCAGCGCCCCGACACCGTCAGCAAAATCAGCACCGGCAGCAGCAGGAAAACCCACAGCGGACGGTACTGCGGTCGGCGCAACACGATCGCGCCGGCGACCAGGCCGCAGAAGCAGGTCAGGTTGATGAACTCGTACATGTTGCCCCACGGCACCCGCACGGTGGCCAGACCGCGCAGCACGATGCAGGCCAGCAGCAGGGCGATCCCGGCGTAGACCAGGATCAGCCCGGCCCGGCCCACGCGTTCGTCGAACGGCCGCCGGGGGGCATCCAGCACCACGCCCGGGGTCGCGCTGTCGGCCAGCACCAACCCGGCGCTCACCAATTCACGTTCGGCGCGCCGGCTGCGGGCATAGGCGAGTTCGACCGCCAGCAGCAACAAGGCCACTACCAGCACGACCACTGCGGAAGTGAACGCCCAATCCGAATTGCGCGCCAAGCCCAGGTCGACATGGCTTGTATTCACTGGGTGCTCCTTCCGGTCGCGATCGGCTCGGCCTGCGACGCCGGTAGACCGTCCTGCAACCGGCCGACAAGCCGCTCGAATTCGTCGCCCCAGCCGGAGTTGTCGGTCCGCGCCAGGCCGCCTAGCTCGACGTTCACCGTACCGGCCGGGCCCGACGTGAGCCGGACCCATACCCGCCGTCGGCGCACGAGCAGCGACACCACCAGCCCGGCCATCATCGTGATCGCGAATACCAGCACCCAGATCTGCCCGGGGTCGTGCGAGACCTGCAGGTTGACGAACGGGACGGCGCCGTCGAAACGCACCACGGTGCCCGCCGCCGGACCCTGATCGAGCCGCACCTGCTGGCCCACCCGCAGGTTGACCCGCTTGGCCCGGGTGAGGCGGTGCTGGTCGATCAGACGCGGGTCAAGGGTGTAGAGCGATTGCGGCCGGCCGGTGTCCAGCCCCGTGTCACCGGAGTAGATGTCGACGGCGACCGCTGGGGCATTGAGCGCGGGAAAGCTCGACGACAGCAGGGTGCCCTCGAGCTGTTCGGTCGGCGCGAGCAGACCCTGGATGGCGATCTGGTGTTTGCGACGGTCGGCGGCGTCGGGATAGGCGCCGGCCGGCGGGTCGATACGCGCCACCCCCGAGGACAGCAGCGTGCGGGGGTTGTCGGGTCGCCATTGCACCGTCGAGGTGCGGGTCTGCCCGTCGGGGAAGGTCACTGTGAACGTCGGCGCATACCCGTGGCCCTGCAGGTAGACCCGGTCGCCACCGACACGCAATGGGTGGTTGACCTCCAGCCGGTAGCGCTGCCAACTGTTGTTCGCGAGGTCGCGGCCGGACTGGTAGTCGATGTCGGCGGCAAACGACGTGGCCTGCCCGCTCGCCAGGTAATGCGCGGCAAAGTCGTTGACGCGCAGGCAGATTGGATGCAGTGATGTGCCGTCGACGGTATTGCCGGCACGGAACGAGTCGAACGCGGCAGGCGAAGCCGAGCAGAAACCGGGGCCGCTGTCAGCGATCACGACGACGTTGCCCTCGTAACCGAACAGCTTGCCGACGGCCACCGCCACCAGCAGGCCGACGAGCGAGAAATGAAAGACCAAGTTCCCGAATTCGCGAAGGTAGCCCTTCTCGGCGGAGATTTCGATGTCTGTGGCGGACCTGCGGGTGACCTTGCGCCAACCCCGCAACCGGTCGGCC
>NZ_JBATXN010000455.1:0-2085 GCF_049673265.1 Mycobacterium sp.
GCCCAGTACCGGGAACCCGTTGAACGCCGTGTTGGCCGCCAGCACCAGGATGAGCGCGGTCACCGCCGCAATCAGCAGGAACCCGATGTGGAAACTGCCGAACACTGCTTGAGCGATCTGCGTCACCAGGGTCTTCTGTTGATAGTCGCGCGGAGTACCGCTCAGCTGCTTGGCGGGATCGTCGACAACCTGCACCTTGGTCTTCTCGGCCAGCAAGATGATGCCCATGAAAAGGCTGACCGCGATGGTGCCCAGCAGCAGCAGCGTCGTAGCCGCATTGCGTGACTTGGGTTTTTGAAATGCGGGCACCCCGTTGCTGATCGCCTCCACACCGGTGAGCGCCGCACAGCCCGACGAGAACGACCGCGCCACCAAAAACACCATGGCGAAGCCGACAATCTGGCTGCGCTCGGCATGCATCACGAAGCCGGCGGATTCGGCCCGAAGCGGCTCGCCGAAGATATAGATCCGGAACAATCCCCATGCGAGCATGAGGCCGACGCCGACGATGAACGCGTAGGTCGGAATCGCGAAGGCCAACCCGGACTCGCGCACACCGCGCAGGTTCATCGCCATCACCAGCAGGATCGCGACCACGCAAAACAGCACCTTGTGGGTGGCCACGAATGGAATGGCAGATCCGATGTTCGACATGGCCGACGCGGTCGAAACAGCCACCGTGAGAACGTAATCCACCATCAGTGCGCTCGCGACCGTCAGGCCGGCGTTGGCGCCCAGGTTGGTGGTGACCACTTCGTAGTCCCCGCCGCCGGATGGGTAGGCGTGCACGTTTTGCCGGTAGCTCGCCACCACGACCAGCATCACCGCTGCCACCGCCAGGCCGATCCAGGGCGTCAACGAGTACGCCGCCAGCCCGGCCACCGACAGCATCAAGAAGACCTCTTCGGGGGCATAGGCCACCGAGGACAACGCGTCGGAAGCGAACACCGGCAAGGCGATCCGCTTGGGCAGCAGGGTGTGGCTCAGCCGATCGCTGCGAAACGGCCGACCCAAAACCAACCGACGCGCCGCGGTCGAAAATTTGGACACGAGAGCCAAGAATAAGCCCACCCGGGGTTGCCGGTACGGTTCTCTCGTCGGGACCCGACTAATAACCCGCAGGCCGAGAGGACCCGCACGTGCGAGTGGTTGTGATGGGGTGCGGCCGGGTGGGGTCGTCGGTGGCCGACGGGTTGTCCCGGATCGGCCACGATGTCGCGATCATCGACAGTGACAGCACCGCATTTACCCGGCTGAGCCCCGACTTTGCCGGTGAGCGCGTTCTCGGGATGGGCTTCGACCGAGACGTGCTGGTCAGGGCGGGGATCGAGGACGCCGATGCGTTCGCCGCGGTGTCATCCGGCGACAACTCCAACATCATTTCGGCGCGGCTGGCGCGGGAAATCTTTCGGGTGCCGCGGGTGGTCGCGCGGATCTATGACGCCAAACGTGCTGAGGTCTATGAACGGCTCGGCATTCCCACGATTGCCACCGTGCCCTGGACCACCGATCGGCTGCTCAACGCGCTCACCCAAGACACCGAGACGACCAAGTGGCGAGACCCCACCGGGACCGTCGCAGTCGTCGAGGTCGCGCTGCATGAGGGCTGGGTCGGCTACCGGGCGACCGATCTGGAGGCGGCCACCGGCGTTCGGGTCGCGTTTTTGATCCGATTCGGCACCGGTGTCCTTCCGGAACCGAAGACGGTGATCCAAGCCGGCGACCAGGTCTACCTCGCCGCCGTCTCCGGCCGCGTGGCAGAGGCCTTGGCCATCGCGGCGTTGCCACCCAGCGAGGACCTCGAGTCATGAAAGTCGCCATTGCCGGAGCCGGCGCGGTCGGCCGTTCAGTCGCCCGCGAACTTCTGGAAAACGATCACGACGTGTCGCTGATCGAGCGCAACCCCGAACACATCGACATCGACGCCATCCCCGCCGCGCACTGGCGGCTCGGCGACGCCTGCGAGATGAGCGTGCTGCAGTCGATACGCCTGGAGGACTTCGATGTCGTCGTGGCCGCCACCGGCGACGACAAGGCGAACGTGGTGCTCAGCTTGCTGGCCAAAACCGAGTTCGCTGTGCCTCG
>NZ_JBATXN010000456.1:0-2427 GCF_049673265.1 Mycobacterium sp.
GCCGGGCAATGAATTGGCATTTGGGCATCGACACCAGAATCACCCTGCTGGCGGCGGGGCTGATCTTTCTGCTCGCTTTGGTGCTCGGCGTATGGAAGTACCGCCAGATCATGGCCGCACCCGACCACCGCGCACATCCCTATGTCGACATCGCACACCGGGCGGCGTTGTTGTATTCATTCGCGACGCTGCTGATCGCGGCCTTCGTCGAATTGAGCGCGTGGCCGACGTGGGTGAATCTGGCCGCAGCGGCGGTGCTGGTGTTCTTCTTCGTCGCCGCCATTGCGAGCTACATCAGCCACGGCATGCGGCGGGACACCGTCAACCAATTCGAAAGCGCCGATCGGGCACTGCGGGTGGAGATGGTCTTGCTGATCATCGGTGAGATCGGTGGCTTCGGGGTGCTGCTCGGCGGGTTCATCGCCGCCCAGTTCTTCTAGCCGGCGGGCACACTGGAGTGATGGACCCGGTTGCCGCTCTGCGACAGATCGCCTATTACAAGGACCGAGCGCGGGAAGACTCCCGGCGGGTAATGGCCTACCGCAACGCCGCCGACATCGTCGAGGGCCTCGACGACGCCGAACGAGAGCGCCACGGCCAGGCCAACAGCTGGCAGTCGCTGCCGGGCATCGGGCCCAAGACCGCGAAAGTGATCGACCAGGCGTGGTCCGGGCGTGAACCCGATGCTCTGGTCGAATTGCGTGCTGCCGCACAGGATCTCGGCGGCGGCGAGATCAGGGCTGCACTGCGCGGCGACCTGCATCTGCATTCGAACTGGTCAGATGGCTCCGCGCCGATCGACGAGATGATGGCGACCGCCGCAGCACTTGGCCATGAGTACTGTGCGCTGACCGATCACTCGCCGCGGCTGACCATCGCCAACGGGCTTTCGCCGGAGCGGTTGCGCAAGCAACTCGACGTGATCGACGGCCTGCGTGACGGGTTAGCGCCGATGCGGATCCTGACCGGCATCGAGGTGGACATCCTCGACGACGGCAGCCTGGACCAAGAGCCCGAGCTGTTGGAGCGCCTCGACATCGTGGTGGCCAGCGTGCATTCGAAGCTGTCGATGGATGCGGAGTCGATGACCCGGCGGATGGTGCGTGCCGTCAGCAATGGCAACGCCGACGTTCTCGGTCACTGCACGGGCCGGCTGGTTTCCGGTAACCGCGGCATCCGACCCGAGTCGAAGTTCGACGCCGAAGCGGTGTTCACCGCCTGCCGCGATCACGGCACCGCCGTCGAGATCAA
Organism: Mycobacterium sp.; assembly: GCF_049673265.1. Taxonomy (GTDB): domain Bacteria; phylum Actinomycetota; class Actinomycetes; order Mycobacteriales; family Mycobacteriaceae; genus Mycobacterium. The sequence goes on from NZ_JBATXN010000456.1 coordinate 1,252, forward strand.
CTCGCGGCCCGAACGTCGCGACCCGCCAACCCGGCTGCTGAACCTCGCACTGGAGATCGGATGCGACTTCAGCATCGACACCGATGCGCATGCGCCGGGCCAGCTCGACTTCCTCGGCTACGGCGCTCAGCGCGCGCTGGATGCCGGCGTCCCGGCCGACCGCGTCGTCAACACCTGGCCGGTCGACAAGCTGCTGGAGTGGACGCGCCGCAACTAATGCAGGGAACCATCGGCCGATCTCGCGAACCGGCTGGCGAAGACCGCGGTGTAAATGATCAGCGCGAAAAAGACGGCAAGGCAACAGATTCCGGTGACTACAACGATGATTGTTGAAGTAAACATTGCGACGGCGAGCAGCGCGATGACTGTGACGACGCCGGTCAGCAGATGCAGCGGCACCAGGCGTAACGCGGCGCGGTTGCCGGCCACCCATGCTTGCTCGCTGCGCATCGTCGACGGGGTGCGGATGCCGAAATACGGATTGCGCTGAAGCTTTCCGTTAGCAGCGCGTGACCAGTTACGGATGAGCAGCACCCCGGTGAGGATCTGCACGAACGCGAAGGACCCTGCCGCCAACGTGGCGCCGAGATGGTGGGGGACATTGAAGCTCGGCCCGAATTGCTGTAGGGGAGGGGGAGAGCAGCTGGCAGTGTCGACGGCACGGGCGACGCTGTCGGCGTGTATGCCAGCGATCACGGCGACGACGCCTACGAGCAACAGCGTCACCATGGACATCGCGGCAACCTCCGATGGTGAACGCCGCTTCATCGCCGCGGAAACGCAAAACACGATGTTGAAAACCAGCAGCGGGCCACCGGCGAACAGGAACCAGGTGAACCCCGCTTTCTGCCCGGCATACCATGCCGACAGGCAGGAAAGTGTCGTCTCATCGCGAAACCCGAATGTGCCATTGGGCGGCAGCCGATGATGCATCGCCAGGGCATAGCCGTCGATGAAGATAAGCAGAACGAGTGTCGTCACCGCGCACAACACCACCGCGGTAAGCCACCCGGCGATCGTCGTCGCACGGTTGGCAGGCGCAGTCATTGTGAAATTATGACAAGCCGCGACGACCTCGCTGACCGCTAATTTGTTCGCTGCATCGCCGCAACACCGTTAGTCGGGTAGATGCGGCATTTCCAGGTCGGGGTCGCGGCCGACCAGCACTCCGCGGGT
>NZ_JBATXN010000457.1:0-2273 GCF_049673265.1 Mycobacterium sp.
CTGCCGATGTCACGCTTGAGCAGTAGCTCGCGCTCGGTTTCCGACAGGCCGCCCCAGATGCCGTATGGCTCGGCAACTTCCAGGGCATGCGTGCGGCACTGTGCCATCACTGGGCAGGCGCGGCACATCTCCTTGGCGCGCCGCTCACGCTGCATGCGGGCACGACCGCGCTCGCCGTCCGGATGAAAGAACACCGACGAATCCACCCCGCGGCAAAGGCCGTGTAATTGCCAGTCCCAAATATCCGCGTTGGGGCCTGGTAGCTGCTCCGGCTGTGGCATTGAAGTCCCTCTCTACACGCCCATGTTCTTGAATCGAGCGGGTCGTCGGTGACTACTCGTCGGCCTTAAAGGTAGGGGGCCTACAGAAATTTCGTCAACACGCTGCGGTCGGCCGAATGCCCAACGGCGGGTTGACAATTTACCGCGAGTTCATCGACGCGATGAGTCTGCTGGCCTCGGCATGCATGATGACAGGGTGTTATCTCGCAATGTCCCAGCTCGCAGCTGTCGCACGGGAAATCCTCATAAATATGATCAGCGTTAGATTTAATACCGGTGTAACTCGCAGAGCATGAAGTTTTAACTACTGCACGCCAGTGATCTCTATGACTTATGGTCCGACAATCGAGTCCGACCTTGCCGCTACCGCCTTCGGGAATCAGCCCGAGCGCTGGCCACTGCCCTTGGCGGGCACGCCGGGTCAGCTATGGCTACGCGCGGTCGGCGCCGGCGGGCAGGGCCGCTACGGCAGCGCTTGCCGCGACCTCGCGGCGCTCCTGCGCAGTGCGCCGGGCGATCGGCTGGCCTCGCTGGCGCACAGCACCCAGGCCTCGTTTCTGCGACAGCTGGGCTGGCACCGGCTGGCCCGCGGCTGGGATGGACGAGCGTTGGCACTGGCCGGCGCCGACCCCGAGGCCGCCGCCGACGCGTTGATCGGGCTGGCGGCCGACGCGCTCGGCGTCGGCCGGATGGCCGCCGCGGCGACGTTGCTGAGCCGGGCAGAACCGATAGTGGCGGAAGCGCAGCAGGACCGGCTGTCGATACGCGGCGCGTGGGTCGCCGCGGAGCTGGCGATGGCGGCCGGCGATGGTGCTGCCGCGGTGCGCAACGCAGAGGTCGCCGTCGAGCTGGCCTCGACCACGGTCGCTGCCCGGCACCGCGCTAAAAGCGACGTGGTTTTGGCCGCCGCGCTGTGCAGCTCCGGTGCCGTCGACCGGGCCCGGACTGTCGGGGCAAGGACGCTGGAACTCACCGGTCGGTTGGGCCTGGTGCCGTTGCGGTGGGCGGTGGCCTGCCTGCTGGTCGACATCGGAAGCCCGACCAGCCGGAGCGACGAGCTGCGTGACCTGCGCGACGAGTGCGCACGCCAGGTGGAGCACTGGGGCGGAGCCTGGGCTCCGCGCTAACGCCACCGCTGACCGGGCAGGTCGTTATTGTTTTAGTGTTGCCGCCGCGCCGGGCGAAGCCCGGTTCGTAACGTTGGAGATGTTGCCGTCGATGTCAACCCAAGAGGAACGTCTCGACGCTGTTGTCGCTGAGGCGGTCGGGGGTGATCGGGACGCCCTTCGAAAAGTGCTGGAGACGATCCGCCCGATCGTGATCCGATACTGCCGCGCGCGCATCGGCAGCGTCGAGCGGAGCGGCCTCTCGGCTGATGATGTGGCACAGGAGGTGTGTTTGGCTGCCGTCATGGCGCTGCCGCGTTACTGCGACCGCGGCCGCCCGTTCCTGGCCTTCGTGTACGGCATCGCCGCGCACAAGGTGGCCGACGCTTTTCGCGCAGCCGGCCGCGACATGTCCTATCCCACCGGTTCTATCCCCGAACGCACTTCGGCCGAGACCGGTCCCGAGCGGGCGGCCCTCGAGGCCGACTCGATCAGCAGGATGGACGAACTGCTCAAGGTTCTGCCCGACAAGCAACGCGAAATCCTGATCCTGCGGGTCGTCGTGGGTCTGAGCGCAGAGGAGACTGCCAGCGCTGTCGGTAGCACCGCCGGGGCGGTGCGGGTGGCCCAACACCGCGCCTTGGCGCGGCTGAAATCCGAGATCGTCGCAGCGGGGCGAGACTATGTCTGAATTAACTCCCACACCGTTTGATCAGCCCAACCTGGACGCCGTCGACCGCACCGAGCGGTTCATCGACTCGCTGGCCCAACGCGAGCCGGTCGAGTTCGGCGATGTTGCCGACCCCGGCGATCCCGGCGACCGGGCGCTGGCCGGGCTGCTTGAGGACTGGCGCGACGAGCTGAGAGCCCCGGTGCCCCGCGGACT
>NZ_JBATXN010000458.1:0-19816 GCF_049673265.1 Mycobacterium sp.
AGCCTCCACCACAGTCCCGCGCGCGAGGCCCAGTTGCGCAGCAAGCCCGCGCGACGACGGCAACCGCTCGCCGTGGGCTAGCCGGCCGTCCCGGATGGCTCGCCGCAGTGCACCTTCCAGAGCACGGCGCCGCCCTCGACCCGGCGGAATGTCGAGGTGCAAGTCGACTCCGACGGCACCACTGGTCCACGAATCCCGCATGGAATTGGACCTTACAGGTGAACCGGTCATCTCGTAGCGTCGAATGCTGTGACGAGTTCAGTCGTGACTGGCCGGCGCCTTGACCGTAAGGCGAGTTTGACCGCCCAGATCAATGCCGCCCAACGCGCCGCGGAGACGCTGCTGCCGCCGCGTCGTCGGCTCCTCGACGACCCATACTCGCGACACTTCGTCCGCCACCCGCTGCTACGAGCGGTGCTGGCCCACCGGCTGGCGGCCGATACGGCCATCCGCGTGTTCGATTGGCTGTGGGGCGGACTACATGCCCACATCATGCTGCGTGTGCGTTATGTCGATGACGTGTGTCGGGCGGCCATCAGCGATGGCATCGACCAGCTGGTGCTGCTCGGTGCTGGGTTCGACAGCACCAGCCTTCGGTTGGCCGGGACCCCGGTGGCGGTCTTCGAGGTCGACGCGCCCACCACCCAACAGGACAAGCGCGCGGCGATCGGAAACCTCCCGGACAACGGCCGAACAGTCTGGGTGCCATGCGATTTCGAAGACGGCGTGCTCCGCGGGCGATTGTTGGGCAGCGGGTTTGACCCGGACCGACGAAGCGTGATCGCCTGGATCGGGGTGACCCCATATCTGACCGGCCAGGCGATCGATCAAACTCTTGCCGACCTCGCGGCACTTTGCGCACCCGGCAGCCATCTTGTCCTGGACTACATCGAAGCCGACGTCGCCACTGCAACCAGCCGGTGGGCAAGCGCTCGCCGGGTCGCCCGCCTGGTTGCACGGCGCGGTGAACCGTATCGCAGCGGCTTCACCGCAGCCGGCCTGGATACTCTGCTTGCCGCCCACGGCTTCACCAGCCGCGAACACGCGAGCGTCTCCACACTCCTGCGGCGCTACGACCCGGCAGGCGAGCGCGGGCTCGCCGATGACGACTGGCTGGCCATCGCCTGCGCCCAACGTACTGCACCAACCACTCGGCACACGAAATGAGAGAGATGCCAAGCCAACTCGACACGTCGGAGATCGCAGCTGCGTTCGTGCAGCAATTTCGGGAGGTGTGGGCCGCGCCCACCGTCGAGCGCTTGGACGCGGTGACACATCCCGACGTCTGCTACCTCCAACCTCTGCATCCACCCGTGCACGGCCGAGAGCAAGCCGGCGTGTACTGGCGGCGCATCTTCACATTGGTGCCAGACCTGCACATCGACGTCGTGGACTGGGCGGTGTCCGCCGACGACATGGTGTACATCGAATTCCGGATCAACGGAACCCTGGGCGGAAAACCAATCAGCTGGCCGGCGGTCGATCGCTGCGAACTCGACGAGGCAGGACGGGTACGCCGGCGAACCTTGTACTGCGACTCCCTGCCGATGGTCAGGGCGGTGCTGCGGCCACGAGGGCTGGCGGCCCTACTGCGGGCGGGTATCCGCACCGGCCTCGACGCCGCGAGCGCGGCAATCCGGTCGGCGCAACGAGGTTCAGGCCGATGACGAACATGCCCGCAGCGGTGCGCGGCGCAGGCCGTCGCCCCGAGGACGCCGCCGCCTTTGTCGAATTCGTCGAACGCGCCACCAATGAATCCCGCGCCGACGCGATCTATGAGATCTTCGCCGCGGATGCACGGTCGGTGATGATCACCGACGGAGCGTGGGAGGAATCCGTTGGCGTACACGCCATCCACGACACGTGGTCGACGACTTGCTCGACGTTCAAGGCGTGTCACTTCCGGCTCGAAAAGACCCTCGTCGCTGCAACCGACGACACCATCGTCAACGACTGGCGCGGTGGGCCTCGCGGGCGCCGCGATAGCTGCGGCATAGAGGTGTGGCGGTTCGACCATCACGGCAAAGTGATCGACCTGCAGTTCTACAACTACCTCAAGATCAGGCCCACGCTGCATCCGATACAAGCGCTGAGGCTGCTGCTGGGCTCACCCACAATGACGATAGTCGCCGCGTGGGCGAGACTACGCCAACGCTGATCCCGGTCCAGCACAACAAGACTGGCAGCGCCGCTGGTTGCCTTTAGCTGGCGACCTCATCGAGTTCGGCACCGCCCAGAGCGCCGTAGGGTGTCCCTGAGGCGGTGCAGAGTTCGTTATTAACGGCAATTGCCGCCACAACAAGGGCGTCAACCCCACTGACATCCACGTCGACCGGCACCGGGGTCTGCTTGGTAAGTGCAAATTGCTGCAGGGTGCGATTGTCGCCTGAGATCGTGACATTGACGTTGAGTTGCTCGGGCGTGTGCGGCTGGAGTCCAGCGGTCGCATGCAGCCGACTGAACTTGTGGGACAGTCGATATGTCGTCGTCGCCGGTTGGCCTCCGCACCCAACCCACATTCCGGTCGAGTTTGGGTAACTTTGTCCGGCCAGACTGGCGTTGATGGCTTTGCCGTTCGGTCCGACTGAGTGCTCTGCTTCGAACTCTTGGTACAGGGGCACTTGGACGGCATTTCCCGCTGTGGTCGGAGCCGTGGTGGTACCGGGGGCGGTGGCCGTTGCTGACACCGATGCGGTGACCGTCTCCGTCGACGTGGTGTTGGTCTGCTGCTTGGGCGAGCCGCAACCGCTTATTGCCACGATGGCTGACGCCACGATGATCGCGTGAGTTCGGAACGGACCTACCATCATCACCCCTCCTTGGGAGGATATTGAGCCCGGCTCGCGGGGCGGCCGGAGGCTTTGCTGCCTCGAATCCTCAAGCTAGCAAACAGGCGGCAGGACGGTCGGAAAACCGCAAGATTGGCATGACAGGGCAGATCAGCGCTGCGATGCCTCCAGCCATTCGCCGTCGGCCATGACACCGATCACCTGCAAATCCTGGTTCAGCACAACAAGATTGGCGTCAGCACCGACGCGCAAACCGCCGACATTACCGAGGCCGAGCGCTCGGGCCGGTGTCATCGAGGTCATCTGCACCGCGGCGGCCAGCGCCGCGTCGCGGTCTGCGCCGAGGCCGGCGGCGGCCCGGAAAAGCTGGTCCATCGTCGCGGTGCTTCCGGCGATCGTTGAGGTTCCACGCACGCGTGCGACGTTCTCGACGACTTCGATCTGCACTGTGCCGAGCTGAAATTCGCCGTCGCCTAACCCTGCCGCTGCCGTGGCATCGGTGACCAACGCCACCCTGTCAGCTCCCGCTGCCGCGATCACCGCTCGTTGCATTGCGGGGTGGATATGTACGCCATCGGCAATCAACTCGACGATTACTCTGCCATCCTCCAACAACGCGATCGCCGGGCCGGGCTCGCGGTGATGCACGGGGCGCATCGCGTTGAATAGATGAGTGCCGACCGTCGCGCCGAGCTCGATGGCATGGCGGGTCTGCTCATAGGTGGCATCCGTATGCCCAACGGCGACAACAACTCCGGCCTCGACAAAGCGGGAAATCGCTCCGTCGCTCCCACCGCGTTCCGGTGCCAGGGTGACCATCCGGATCGCGTCGCCGCCGACGGTCAACAGCGAGTCGATCTCAGCGGGTTCCGGGTCGCGCAGTTGCTCAGGATCGTGCGCGCCGCAGCGTGCGCTGCTCAGCCACGGCCCCTCCAGATGGATGCCGGCGACGACGCCCGCACGGGTGGAATCGGCGAGTGAACGCACCGCCGTGCCCAAGTCGGCGGGCGATGTGGTGACGATGCTGGCGATCGCGGTGGTGGTGCCGTGTCTGCGGTGAAACAGAGCCGCGCGCAGGATATCCGCGTCATTGCCGTCGGTGTATGACGCTCCGCCGCCACCGTGTGCATGGATATCGACGAATCCGGGTACTAGCAGCGCCTCGGGCATGTCGACATCGGCTGGCCGCGGCGGCAGGCCCGACCCGCAGCCTGCGATTCGTCCGTTCGAGGTTTCCACCCAACCGGGACGGCACAGGCCGTCTTCCAGTGCGACAGTGCCAACGGCGATCAGCGACATGCTGGCACATCCGTTGCCGTGCTGGTGAATTCGTCAGGCCAGCGGCCGTCGTTCTCCCAAAAGTGACGGATCTCTTCGAGTTGCCGACGTTTGGTCTCGGGAGCATACCGGTACGCGAACCCGAACGCGGCGACCGCGAAAACGCCGAATGCTGCGAAAGTGCCTGCACCGCCAAGCGAGTGCAGCATCGTCAGGAACAGCCCGGCTACCACGGCGTTGGCTAGATGGTTGACCGTCAGCATCGCGCTCGATCCCATCGAACGCAGCCGGGACGGGAAACTTTCCCCGGCGTAGACCCACACCAGCGCGCCGAAGCCGAAGGTGAACCCCACCGTGAATACCAGTACGCCGGTGAATCCGAATATTGCGGGGGAGTGCGCAGCGAATACGACTATCAGCGCTACATCCGCAGCGATCATCATCGCGATGCCGGACAACAGAATCGGCCGTCGGCCCAGCCGGTCGACCAGCGCTACGGAGACCAACACCGCGGCCAGCGCCGCGACCTGGACTATCGCCGGTAGTACCAGCAGCGAGAAGTTGCCACGGAAGCCCATCGCGTCGAATAGGCGGGGGCTGTAATAGACGATCGCGTTGATGCCGGTGATTTGAATGAAAAATCCCAACCCGATGACAAAGATAGTGGCGCGAAAGTATGGCCGGCGCAGCATCTCGGCGAACGTGCCGCCGTGTTCTTCCTTGAGCGCAGCACTGATTTCGGCGAGCTCATGTTCGACGTCACCGTCGGGCTCCACCAGTTGGAGCGCCCTGCGGGCGTCGGCGACCCGACCCTTGAGCACATACCACCGCGCGGTGTCGGGCATCCGCAGCATCACCACTGCCAGCAGTGCTGCCGGGATGGCGGCCAGCGCCAGCATCGCGCGCCAGTCGCGCGAATCGGCCAACACATAGCAGGCCAGGTAGCCGACGATGATGCCGAATACGGTTGCGACCTGGTAGCCGACCAGCAATGAACCGCGTACGCGGGCCGGCGCGGATTCGGCTACGAACACCGGGACCACCACGACCGACACTCCGATGGTCATGCCCAGCAGTAACCGGGCCGTCAGCAGCATTGGCACGGAGTCCGACATCGCGCCCAGCATCGCGAAGACCGTATAGCCGACCGCCACCAGCACCATCGACCACCTGCGCCCAATCAGATTGGCGAGCATCCCGGCGCCCAACGCGCCGGCGATCTCGCCGAGCACCACTGCGGTTGTCACCAGCTCCTGTTGCCGTGTCGTCAGACCGAATTCGTCGGTGATGAACAGCATCGCACCGGCGATGTTGGATAGGTCGTAGCCGTAGACGATGCCCAGACTTGCTGCGGTGAGGCCTAGTAGGAGCCCGTGCCGCCGGGTGTGTAGCTCGTTGGTCTGGCCCACTCTCACCCCTTTGCGACTACGTGCAGCAGCTCGGGTCGAGCGCCACGCAAAGCGCCTGTAACGCTTCCGGGCGGACCTTGTGAAAAACATTCATCCCACGGCGATCTGAAATCACCAGGCCTGCCTTACGCAGCTGGGTCAGGTGATGACTGACCGTGGACTCACTCAAGTCGAGAATGGCCGCAAGCTCTCCGGAAATCTCCTCACCGGCCGAGCAACTGAACAGATGCGCGATGATCTTGACTCGAACCGGGTCGGCAAGGGCCTTCAAACGCAGCGCAATCTGCAACGCGTCGGTGTCGCTCATCGGTCCTGCGGCCACCGGGGCACAACAGACCGGGGCGGTCGTATCGATCACCGGTAACGCTTTGGGCCTCACACTATCTTGCCACATGCCTTGACATATATCGAAAAGGTCGGCATGCTAGGCCGCAGCAGTAGTTCGATATATGTCTCACAAGTGGGAGGTTCGTGCCATGTCACGGGTTCAGCTGGCGCTCAACGTTGAGGACCTCGATCAGGCAATTACGTTCTACTCCAAGCTGTTTCACGCTGAACCAGCCAAACGCAAGCCCGGCTATGCGAACTTCGCCATCGCTGATCCGCCGCTGAAACTGGTGCTGCTGGAGAACCCTGGTCAGGGCGGGACGCTGAATCACCTCGGGGTCGAGGTCGAATCCAGCGAGGTCGTGCACGCCGAGATCGCTCGGTTGACGGAGGCCCAAATGTTCACCGAAGAGGAGATCGGTACTACCTGTTGCTTTGCGAAGCAGGACAAGGTTTGGGTCACCGGCGCCAGCGGCGAGCGCTGGGAGGTCTACACCGTGCTCGCCGATTCCGATAGCTTTGGCGTCAGCCCCAGCCAGTCTCAGCCCTGCTGCTCATAGCCGACTGCTATCCATTGAACGAGACCATCAAATGACGGACACCACCGCCGCCGTTGCCGAAACCACAGCGGCAACACGGCTTTCCACACTGGATCGGCTGTTGCCGGTGTGGATTGCGGCCGCGATGGCCACCGGCCTGCTGCTGGGACGCTGGGTTCCCGTCTTCAACACTGTCCTTCAAAAAGTCCAGATCGACGGGATCTCGCTGCCCATCGCACTGGGGTTACTGATCATGATGTACCCAGTACTGGCCAAGGTGCGTTACGACCGGCTCGACACCGTCACCAGCGATCGCCGACTGCTGATCAGCTCGCTGCTGCTCAACTGGGCGCTCGGCCCGGCGGTGATGTTCACCCTGGCCTGGCTGATGCTGGCCGATCTACCCGAATACCGCACCGGCCTGATCATTGTCGGTTTGGCCCGCTGCATCGCGATGGTCATCATCTGGAATGATCTGGCCAACGGGGACCGCGAAGCCGCCGCGGTGCTGGTTGCGTTGAACTCGATCTTTCAGGTTCTGATGTTCGCCGCCTTGGGCTGGTTCTATCTGTCAGTGCTCCCGGGCTGGCTGCACCTGCCGCAAACCACTATCTCGTCCTCGCCTTGGCAGATCGCCAAATCCGTGCTGATCTTTCTGGGAATTCCCTTACTTGCTGGATACCTGTCCCGCCGCGGGGGCGAAAAAGCCAAGGGCCGCGACTGGTATGAGACTCGCTTCCTGCCCGCAATCGGGCCCTGGGCACTCTATGGGCTGCTGTTCACTATCGTGATCCTGTTCGCTCTCCAGGGCCACCAGATCATTACTCAGCCATGGGATGTCGCCCGCATTGCTCTGCCACTTTTGGCTTACTTCGCCATCATGTGGATCGGTGGCTACATTTTGGGCGCCGCACTCGGTTTGGGATATGAACGCACCGCTACGCTCGCATTCACTGCTGCCGGCAATAACTTTGAACTGGCTATCGCGGTGGCGATCGCGACCTACGGCGCCGCATCCGGCCAGGCCTTGGCCGGCGTCGTTGGGCCACTCATCGAAGTGCCTGTTCTCGTCGCGCTCGTCTACGTCTCGCTCGCCGTGCGACCACGCCTATTCTCGTCCGCTGCTGGCACAGTCGATTCCGTCGGCAGCGCCCACCAATGAGCGGGAGGCCCCGCGTCCTTTTCGTCTGCGTGCACAATGCCGGCCGCTCCCAAATGGCAGCCGGGCTGCTAACTCATCTCGCCGGTGGTCGAATCGAAGTTCGTTCGGGGGGAACCGAACCCGCCGATCACATCAACCCGAGCGCCGTCACGGTCATGGCTGAACTCGGTATCGATATCACCGCCGAGAACCCGAAAGTTGTGACCCCCGACGCGGTTGAGGCCAGCGACGTCGTGATCACCATGGGCTGTGGCGACACCTGCCCGTACTATCCCGGAGTGTCCTACCGCGATTGGAAACTTGACGACCCGGCAGGTCAACCGCTGGACGCTGTTCGCGTCATACGCGATGAGATCGCCGAACGCGTTCGCGCACTCATCGCCGAACTTCTGCCGACTTAGTTCTGCGGCCGACGATTCAACGCGCGAGCGGCCATGATCAATCCGAGCACGATGACGGTACCGATCACCGCCACACCGACTCGTACCGGCAGCGAGTCGGCGGATGGCATGAGCGTGGCCGCGTTCGTCGATGTCCCGGGAGCCGCGTCACTGCCGTTCACCGTCTTGGGCGCGGCCAACGACGGGTCGGGTTCGATCAGCGTTCCCACCCGAGTACCCGGCGCGGTCGCGAATCCATAATCCAGCAGATGTGCGGCCTGCTCCCATGGGGCAATCGGCATACGGGTGCCGTGCAGCAGCACAGCCATCAGCCGACGCCCGTCGCGGTTAGCCGCGCCCACGAACGTCTGGCCCGCGTCGTCGGTGTAGCCGGTCTTGCCGCCGAGGGCACCCGGATAGTGGTAGAGCAGCTGGTTGTCGTTTTCCAGCTCGTAGCCAGGGTGGTCGGCATGCCCGGGGAAATCGAACTTCTCCGTGTGCACGATGTCAGCGAAAGTTGGGTTCTGCCAGGCATATCGGTAGAACAGCCCGATGTCGTAGGCCGATGTGCTCATGCCGGGTCCGTCCAGTCCGGACGGCGTCGCGGCGCGGGTGTCGCGGCCACCGAGCTTGGCGGCCAGCGAGTTGATCTTTTCCAGCGCGACTTGCATCCCGCCCAGCTGCATCGCAAGCGCGTGCGCCGCATCGTTGCCGGAGTGCATCAGCAGCCCGTGCAGCAACTGGTTGACGGTGTAGGTGCCACCCGGAGCAACGCCGACCCGGGTGCCCTCCGCGCCGGCATCCTCGGGCGTGCCGTCGACGGTCTTGTTGAGGTTGAGCTCGCGCAGCGATTCCATCGCGACGAGCACCTTGATGACGCTGGCCGGGCGTTGGCGGCCGTGTGGGTCGCGGGCCGCGATGATCGCGCCGCTGTCCAGGTCGGCCACCACCCACGCCTCCGCGGAGACGTCGCCGGGCACCGGCGGGGTGTCGGCCGCGGTGACCACACCGCAGCCGCCCAATGCATTACCACCGATCGGCGACGGGGGCACCGGCAGTGGCATGGGCGGGTCACCAGCCTGCGGGACTTCCGACGAGTCGACGGCCGGCGGGGTGGCCACCTTGTACGGGCAGGCGTCGGGTGTCGGACCGGATCCGGCAGCGGGCTCGGCAAGCGCGATCGGGACGCCGAGGACGACGGGCGCCGCAGCCAGGAAAGTCGCCGCTACCAGGCATGACGCAGTGCGTAAGAGGTCCATCGTCTGTGCAGAGTAGGCGATCAAGGGCCGGATTTCGAGGAGCCGCGCTGTGACTGGTGTTACGGAAGTTACAAATCCAGGTAACACACGCCCGGGCCGGCGATGCGGCCCAGCCACAGCCGTCGGGGTGTTTCCACGACTCCGGTGGCCAGGCCGAAGGCCGGATGCTGGGTGCGTAGCTGGGTCACGACGCGTCCGTCGTCGGGGTCGAACGCGATCACCCACACCGTCGGTTTCGGGTTCGGAAGCCAGCGGTAGGGAAGTCTCCACAGCAGCGAGCGGACGACCGGGGCGCGGGGGCCCAGCCATTCGCTGAGCTTGTTGCGCTCCGAGACCATCGCGACCCAGATCCTGCCGTCGAGACCGGTCGAGATGTTGTCGGGGTAACCGGGCAGGTCGGTGGCCAGCGGAGTGATCGAGCCGGCACGGCTTCCGGCGAGCCAGTACTTGGACAACCGGCAGCCGGTGGTCTCGGCGAACACCAGCGCCGACTCATCAGCGGTCAGCGTGACGCCGTTGGCGAAGTGCAGATCGGACGCGAGCACGCCGACCGTCCCGTCGGGATCACGCCGGAACAGCGAACCGGTCGCACGTCCCTCGACAACGGCACCCTTGTAGTACTCGTAGTGGAATCGGCTGGTGGACTCGGTGAAAAAGATTGTGCCGTCCGATGATTCGACGACATTGGAGCAGAATGTCAGAGCCCGTCCGGCCACCTCGGCGACCAACGTCTCCAAAGTTCCGGCGGCAGGGTCGTATCGCAGCAGGCCGCGGTGGCTGTCGCAGATCAGCAGCCGGCCGTCGCGGGCGACCGCCAAGCCCAGCGGTCGGCCGCCGGTGTTGACCATCACCCGGGTGGAGTTGCCGTCCGGGGAGATCCGGACGATGCGGCCGTCCTCGACACCGGTCCAAATGTTGCCCTCCGCGTCGGCGACGACATCCTCGGGGGCGGTGCCGGGTAGCTCCACCACGTGCAGCGCGGCGGTGAGGTCAGGTTCGGGCAATGGCCGTGACGGCGGTGGTTGCCAGCGGATCGGGTCGATGGCTGGTTTGGTCACAGGCGACTCCCAACATCGGTCAGCACACTGCGCAGAATTGCTTCGATGGTGTCGAACTCGGCTTGGCCGCTGATCAGCGGCGGCGCCAACTGAATAACGGAATCGCCGCGATCGTCAGTGCGGCAATACAGCCCGGCCTCGAAGAGCGCCGACGACACGTGGCCGAGCAGCGAGCGGCGTTCGGCATCGCTGAACGTTTGCTTGGTCGCCTGGTCCTTGACCAGTTCCACGCCGTAGAAGTAGCCCTCGCCGCGGACATCGCCGACGATCGGCAAGTCGTACAGCTTTTCCAGGGTGGCACGGAAAACCGGTGCGTTGGTTTTGACGTGGTCGTTGAGGCCCTCACGCTCGAAGATGTCGAGGTTAGCCAGCCCGACGGCGGCCGACACCGGGTGGCCGCCAAACGTATAGCCGTGCGGGAACATCGTGCTGCCGTCGTTGAACGGCTCGAACAACCGCTCGGCGGCGATCATCGCGCCGATCGGCGAGTAGCCAGACGTCATCCCTTTGGCGCAGGTGATCATGTCGGGCACGTAGCCGAAGTCGTCACAGGCGAACATGGACCCGATCCGACCGAACGCGCATATCACCTCGTCCGAGACCAGCAGCACGTCGTAGGCGTCGCAGATCTCTCGCACTCGCTCGAAATAGCCTGGGGGAGGCGGGATGCTGCCGCCGGCGTTCTGCACCGGCTCCAGGAACACCGCGGCCACGGTGTCGGGTCCTTCGAACTCGATCGCCTCGGCGATCCGCTCGGCGGCCCATTGCCCGAAGGTTTTGATGTCGGCGCTAAACGGTTCCGGCGCGCGGTAGAAGTTCGTGTTGGGCACCCGGAAGCCACCGGGCGTCACCGGTTCGAACGGCGCCTTGTACTTCGGCAGCCCGGTGATGGCCAGGGCGCCCTGGGTGGTGCCGTGGTAGGCCACTGACCGCGAAATCACTTTGTGCTTACCAGGTTTGCCGGTCAGCTTGAAATACTGCTTGGCTACTTTCCAGGCTGTCTCAACGGCCTCGGTGCCGCCGGTGGTGAAGAACACCCGGTTCAAGTCGCCGGGGGCGTAATGCGCGAGCCGCTCAGCGAGCTCGATCGCCGTTGGTGTGGCGTATCCCCACAGCGGAAAGAACGCCAGGGTGCTCGCCTGCCGGGCGGCCACCTCGGCGAGTTCGGTACGACCATGGCCAACTTGAACAGTGAACAGACCGGACAACGCGTCGAGGTAGCTCTTGCCGCGATCGTCGAAGATCGTGACTCCCTCGCCCCGAGTGATGATCGGCGGCGTGATGTCCGGGCCATGCCGGGTGAAGTGCAGCCACAGGTTGTCAGTCATCTTGTTCGCGAGCGTAGCCTCGCGATATGACCGCAGCGCAGCAGGTCGGCGAGTTTGAAGCCCTGCGACCGCATCTCATGTCAGTCGCCTACCGGCTGACCGGCACCGTGGCCGACGCCGAGGACATCGTCCAGGATGCCTGGTTGCGCTGGCGCGGCCAGGACCAAACGATCGCTGACTTGCGGGCCTGGCTGACCACCGTGGTCAGCCGGCTGGGCCTGGACCGGTTGCGCTCGGCCGCACATCGTCGTGAGACCTACAGTGGAAACTGGCTGCCCGAGCCGGTGGTCACCGGGTTGGACGAGGCCGATCCGTTGTCGGCCGTGGTGGCCAACGAGGACGCCCGGTTCGCGGCAATGGTGGTGCTGGAGCGTCTGTCGCCCGATCAGCGGGTCGCTTTCGTGCTGCACGACGGATTCGCGGTGCCCTTCAACGAAGTCGCTGAGGTGCTCGGGACAAGCGACGCCACCGCGCGCCAGTTGGCATCGCGCGCCCGCAAAGCCGTGGCCGCCGAGCCGCCGCCGGAACCAGACCCCTCGCACAACGAGGTGGTCGGCAAGCTGATGGCTGCCATGGCCACCGGCGACTTGGAGGCCGTGGTGGCGCTGCTGCATCCGGACGTCGTTTTCACCGGCGATTCAAATGGCAAGGCGCCCACGGCAGTCCACGTCATCCATGGGGCGGACAAGGTGGCGAGGTTCATCTTCGGTTTGGCCAGCCGATACGGTCCCGCATTCTTTACGGCGAATCAACCGGGGCTGGTCAACGGTCAACTGGGCGTGTACACGGCGGGCAGCCCCGGCGACGACGGTCACTGGCCAATGTTGCCGCGGATTCTGGCGATAACGGTGCGCGATGGAAAGGTGTGCGCGCTATGGGATATCGCCAATCCGGACAAGTTCACCGGTTCTCCACTGCGGCGGTCCTGAGGGCGACTCGGAGCGCATCGGCTACTTCGCTCGCGGCTTCGGCGAACCGGCCGCCCAAGCCGACGAAGTTGAGGAATGCGTGCGGCAGGTCGGCCTGGCGGGTTAACGCCACCGGGATTCCACCGGCTCGAAGTTTGTCCGCGTATGCCTCGCCGTCGTCGCGGATAGGATCGAACCCGGCGGTGGCGATGTAGGCCGGTGGTACGCCCGTGATGTCGCCGCGCTGTGGTGACAGTCGCGGATCCTTCACGTCGGTTCCCGAGGGTATGTAGTTGGCCATCACCCACTGCAGATTGCGTTCGGTGAACGTCGAACCTTGGGCGAACAGGTCGCGCGACGGCCGGCGGGTGCTCAGATCGGTAGCTGGATAGAGCAGCAGCTGAAAAGCCGGCACCGGACCGCCTCGTCGCGCTGCCTGTTGTGCAGTCACCGCGGCGAGATTGCCGCCGGCACTGTCGCCGCCGACGGCGATGCGGTCGGGATCAGCACCCATATCGGCGGCGTGGGCGTGGGCGTATTCGAATGAGGCGAGTGCGTCGTCGGCGGCGGCGGGAAATGGGTGCTCGGGTGCGCGTCGATACTCGACCGACAGCACTCGGACATCGGCGTGGCTTGCTAAATAGCGGGCCACCGGGTCGTGGCTTAGCCGCGAGCCGACCGAGAAGCCACCGCCGTGGGTGTACACCAACAGCCCGGACGGCTCGGGCAGGTCCGCAGGCGTGTAGAGGGTGGCCGGGATGTCGCCGTGCTCGGCGGGCATGATGATCTCCCGCGTCGCGATAGGAACAGGGGACTCGTACCCGATGATGCTCGGAAGTGCGTCATATCGAGCGCGAGCTTCGTCGACCGGACCGTCGAAAACATCAGAGCCAGCACGGTTTTTGAGTCGGATAGCCAGCTGGGCGTCGAGCGCCATCTCCTGCCCGTCGATTCGCAATGGCGGACCGGCCAACAATCGGCGGACCGGCGTGGGCAATGCGAAGAGACCGCTGACCACTTTCGCTTTCGCGCCACTACCCAACAATGACATCAGATCTCCTCCGTGTGCTTGTGCGCGACGAATTGCATGACGTGCCCGAGGAATCGGGTTCGCAAGCTGACGGCGAGCCCGTTACGTGTGCACTCGGCCCGGAAGTCGTCGGGCTCGACCAGACGATGCGGTGAGCCGTCTAAACGATGAAACAGACTCGCGAGCGCAGTCTGGGTCAGGTCATAGCCAACGAAGATGCCGCCCCGTCGCAACACGCGTGCTACTTCGGCGACAGCGCGTTCCCAGTCGATGATGTGGTGCAGCATCAGGCAGCTGACCACGGAGTCGAAGGACTCATCGGGGAACGGCATCGCGGTGGCGTCAGCCGTTTTCACCGATGCGCCGGCGAACTCACCCAAGCGTGTGGCGGCGGCTTGCGTCATGCCCGGGTCGATATCTATTGCGGTCCAAGCAAGGTCGGGGTCCTCCGAAAGAAGCTGCTGAGCAACGGATCCACTGCCAGCGCCGATTTCCAGTACGTCGCGGCCCAGTCGTTGGGTGGACACTTCCCGCGCGATCGCGGAACTGCTGGAACGCCAAAACGAGCTGCAGCAGTAGACACGTTCGAATGAGGACATCGCAGGCATATCCCAAGCATGGATCGGCCACGCACCGAACGCTTGTACGGATCCGTCAGATCAGGGCCTCAGCAATGTGCGTCGGACCGCGTCAGCGAGTTCGCTTGGGGTTGCCCCGGTCATTTCCCAGCACACCTTGTTGGCGTGCGATCCATCGGCAAACCCGGCCTGGTGGGCGGCGTCGGTGACGGAGTAACCATCGAGCAGGTAGCTCACGGCGGCAATCAGCCGCTCCCAGCGGATCGTGGCCGAAAACGAGATGCCGTTCTGCTGTTTGGCGAGCCGCCCGAGATAGTCGGGCGACAGCGCTACCGCGCTCGCGGCCGAAGTCACATCGATATGGTCGGGCACCCGGCTCGACACGACTTCGATCGCCTGCCGCAGCTGCGGGTGAACGGGCGGTGGCTCCTGCGCTCCGCAAAGCCGATCGACGAGAAAATCCGCAGCCGCGCCAGGACCGTCATTGTCTAGCAGCGTGGCCGTCGCCTCCGCTAGGTGCTCGCCATCATCGACAACCCAGACACGAGGGCGCGCAATGGTATTCAGCGCGATCCCTTGCGGTGTCTGTAGCCCGAGATACAGCGTCACCGCCCCGGATTCCGGCTGCGATCGCACGGCATGGCGCACTCCGCTGGCGATCACGACCAGCCGGCACGCTTCGTGCGTCTCGCCGTCACGGGTGACTGTTAACGGACCGCGCCCGCCGACGGTGATTTGAACCGCCGCGTGATGGTGCACGGCAAGGTCGGAAAACCCGCCGGCAATCATGAGCCGGCCCGGGCTCAGCTCCCAGACCTGCATGTCGCCACTTTAGCGCTGCGCTGGGGTTTCGGTAGTTTCCGTGGCCCATGGAACACGGCACGCGTCACCGGAATTGAAGCCCTGCTCGGTGATGCCCAGTGCGGAGTTCACCCGCGCTCGCATGTTCTCCAATCCGATCTGGTAGGTCAGCTCAAAGACGCCGGCGTCGCCGAAGCGGGTCTGGAGATCGGCTACCTGCTCGTCGGTAACGGTGTGTGGGTCCGTGGTGATCGCGTCGGCGTAGGCGATGGCGGCGCGCTCATCGTCGCTGAATGCCGTTGAGGTGGCGTAGTTGTCGATGTCCTTGAGCCGCTCCATGTCGAGGCCGTCCAGCCGCTGCAGCATCGACCCGAAGTCGACGCACCACGAGCAGCCGATCGCGCGCGCGGTCCATAGCACCGCTAGCTCGCGCACGCCGACCGGCAGCGTCTTCGACGCTCGGTCGACCATGGTTTCGTGCACAGCGCCGGCGATCATCAGTTTGCGATGCTGTGCGGACACTGCGAACGGCTCGGGGACTTCACCGAAGCGCCGCTTGGCGTACCGGTACATGGCGCGGATTAGCCAATTGGCCTGTTTCGGAGGCAGGGGTTCGATGCGGGTTTTCTGTGTCATACCAGTCAGACGAGACAGCCAGCAAATGTGTGACGGTCGCTGGGCCGCGAGCTGACGTTGGTCACGTACTCGCGCACTGGCCGGTCAGCAGCCCTTGTCGGCGGCTGGTTCAGGCTTGCGTTGGTCTGGTACCGGCGGGGCTCGATCTCTGGCAACGCTGTGGTTGTGCGCACAGATTAGGGAACGGAGCTGTCTACTAGCTTATTCCCGCATGTGCAGGAGCTGTGCAGGGTGCCGGTGAAGGGTCATTGGCGAATATGCGGCTAGCCGCACTCTCGACGCCGAACGTGCGGCTAGCCGCACTCTCGCGACAAAGGCCGGCCCGAGGTCGCCTAGCGGGTGAACATCAACGCGCGCTTGACCTCTTGAACCGCCTTGGTCACTTCGATACCCCGGGGGCAGGCCTCGGTGCAGTTGAACGTGGTGCGGCAGCGCCACACCCCGTCGACCTCGTTGAGGATGTCGAGGCGCTCGGCCGCGGCCTCGTCGCGGCTATCGAAGATGAAACGGTGCGCGTTGACGATGGCCGCCGGACCGAAGTAGCTTCCCTCGTGCCAGAACACCGGGCAGCTGGTGGTGCACGCCGCGCACAGGATGCACTTGGTGGTGTCGTCGTAGCGCGCGCGATCGGTTTGGCTTTGAATTCGCTCACGGGTCGGCGGGTTGCCGCTGGTGATCAGGTAAGGCTTGACCGCGCGGTAGGCCTCGAAGAACGGCTCCATGTCGACCACCAGGTCCTTCTCCACCGGCAGCCCGCGGATCGGCTCGACCGTGATGGTGAGCGCCTTGTCAGCCTTTTTGGGAAGCAGGTCGCGCATCAGCACTTTGCAGGCAAGTCGGTTGACGCCGTTGATCCGCATGGCGTCCGAGCCGCAAACGCCGTGCGCGCAGGACCGCCGGAAGGTGAGCGTGCCGTCGAGGTAGCTCTTAATGTAGATCAGCAGGTTGAGCAGTCGGTCGGTGGGCAGGCAGGGTACCCGGAAGCTCTGCCAGCCACTGGAATCGGCGTACTGGTCCGGGTTTTCCGGATTGAACCGGGCGATCCTCAGCGTCACCATCACCGAACCCTCGGGGATCGGGGGCAACGGCGGATCCCCGCCTGGCGCGGTCTCAACAACCGAACTCATCAGTACTTCCGTTCCATTGGCTCGTAACGGGTTTGCACCACGGGCTTGAAATCCAGCCGTATGTCGCTGAGCAGGTCGGTGCCCTGCTTGTACGCCATGGTGTGGCGCATGTAGTTGACGTCGTCGCGGTTCGGATAGTCCTCGCGGGCATGACCACCGCGGGACTCCTTGCGGTTCAAAGCACCGACCACGGTGACCTCGGCCAGCTCGAGTAGGAAGCCCAGCTCGATGGCTTCGAGCAAGTCACTGTTGAAGCGTTTTCCTTTGTCGTGCACGGAGATCCGGGAGTAGCGCTCTTTGAGTGCGTGAATGTCGGTGAGCGCCTGCTTGAGGGTCTCCTCGGTGCGGAACACCGCGGCGTTGTTGTCCATCGTCTGCTGCAACGCTCCGCGGATGTCGGCGACGCGCTCGTTGCCATGCTCCGACAGGATGTCGGCCACCCAACCGACCACCATCGCCGCGGGCTCGGGCGGCAGTTCGGCGAAATCGTGGCCCAGGGCGTAGTTTGCCGCAGCGATTCCGGCCCGCCGGCCGAAGACATTGATATCCAGCAGCGAGTTGGTGCCCAGCCGGTTGGCGCCATGCACCGACACGCACGCGCACTCGCCGGCCGCGTACAGGCCGGGCACGGTAGCTGTGTTGTCCCGCAACACTTGTCCGGTAATCGTCGTCGGTATGCCGCCCATCACGTAGTGGCAGGTTGGGTATACCGGGACCAGCTCTTTGACGGGGTCCACGCCAAGGTAGGTGCGGGCAAACTCGGTGATGTCGGGCAGCTTTGCCTCCAGCACCTCCTCGCCGAGGTGACGGACGTCGATGTAGACGTAGTCCTTGTGCGGGCCCGCGCCGCGGCCCTCCAGCACTTCCAGCACCATCGAGCGGGCGACGATGTCGCGCGGCGCCAGGTCGACGATCGTGGGGGCGTAGCGCTCCATGAACCGCTCGCCTTCTCCGTTGAGCAGCCGTCCACCCTCGCCGCGCACGGCTTCGGAGATCAAGATGCCCAGCCCGGCCAGACCTGTCGGGTGAAACTGGTGAAACTCCATGTCCTCCAACGGAAGTCCCTTGCGGAACACGATCCCGATACCGTCGCCGGTCAGCGTGTGCGCGTTGGAGGTGGTCTTGTACATCCGGCCCGACCCGCCAGTGGCGATCACGACGGCCTTGGCGTGAAAGACGTGGATTTCGCCGGTGGCCAGCTCGTAGGCGACAACGCCGGTGGCCACCGGGCCGCTTGGGGTTTGGGTGAGCACCAAATCCAGCGCGTAGAACTCGTTGAAGAACTCGACGTCGTGCTTGACGCAGTTCTGGTACAGCGTCTGCAGGATCATGTGGCCGGTACGGTCGGCGGCGTAACAGGCTCGGCGTACCGGGGCCTTGCCGTGGTCGCGGGTGTGTCCGCCGAAGCGGCGCTGGTCGATGCGGCCTTCGGGGGTGCGGTTGAACGGCATCCCCATTTTCTCCAGGTCCAGCACGGCGTCGATGGCTTCCTTGCACATGATCTCCACCGCGTCCTGGTCGGCGAGGTAATCGCCGCCCTTGACGGTGTCGAAGGTGTGCCATTCCCAGTTGTCGTCTTCGACGTTGGCCAACGCCGCGCACATGCCACCCTGCGCAGCGCCAGTGTGGCTACGGGTCGGATAGAGCTTGGTCAGCACTGCCGTGCGCGCCCGAGGTCCGGCCTCGACGGCCGCCCGCATTCCGGCACCGCCCGCGCCGACGATCACCACGTCGTATCGGTGTTGCTGGATCACGGCTTAGCCTTTCACGAAATGTTCGGATCAAACGTCAGCAGCACATAGGTCCCGAGCACCAGCGTGAACACCATCGACAACGCAAGCAGGGAGTTCAGCCAGAAGCGGGTGGAATCCTTGCGGCTGTAGTCGTCAATGATCGTGCGCAGACCGTTGCCGCCGTGCAACTGGGCCAGCCAGAGCAGCAGCAGGTCCCAGGTCTGCCAGAACGGCGAGTGCCAGCGCTGCGCTACGTAGTTGAAGTCGATGCGGTACACCCCGTCGTCCCACATCAGCATCACGAACAAGTGCCCGAGCGCCAAGAACACCAGCACGATGCCGGAAAACCGCATGAACAGCCAGGCGTATTTCTCGAAGTTGGGCATGCCGGCGCGCCGGCGCGGGGCGCGCGGATTGTCCAGACCGGCCGGGCGGTCGTGGCTGCGCTGCCGTATCGGCGCGACCTGTCCGCGACTCAGTTGAAGGTCCGGGGAGCTCATCGGAAGTGTCCCAACATGTGCATGCCGACAACAACTGTCGCCGGCACCATCACCAGTAGCCACACGATGCCGATCGCCCACAGCATCAGCCGCTGATAGCGAGTGCCCTGCGCCCAGAAGTCGATCAGGATGACACGGATGCCGTTGAGCCCGTGATAGAGCACCGCGGCCACCAGTCCGAGTTCCATCAGACCCACGATCGGTGTCTTGTAGGTCGTGATGACTTCGTTGTAGGTCTGCGGGCTCACTCGAACCAGTGCGGTATCCAGCACATGCACGAACAGAAAGAAGAAGATCGTCGCCCCGGTGATGCGGTGCAGCACCCATGACCACATACCCGGATCGCCACGGTAGAGGGTTCGTCGTAACCGCCGTGCACGCGACGATCCGTCGCCCGGTGTCGGCGTAGCCGGATTCGCAGATGTCGTCGTCATCAGCGCCTCTCGATCTGTGGCGGCTGTGGGTGGGACTCCCGGGTGGGACTCTAAACCCATTTATGCGGTCAAAGGACCCGCTTCGTGTCCACCAACGCTTTCCAACGCGAAGAATCTAGGGTTGCCTTGTGAATTAGCCGACAGTGAACGAGGTAGCCCGATGCATTCCCGACACGCGTGGTATCGCGACCGTGACCGACACGATTAACTGGAATTTGCTGCGGGACAAGGCTATCCAAGCAGCGCAGAGAGCCTACGCCCCGTACTCGGGATTTCCGGTGGGTGCTGCGGCGTTGGTCGACGATCAGCGAATAATCACCGGCTGCAATGTGGAGAATGTCTCATATGGCCTGGGTCTCTGTGCCGAGTGCGCCGTGGTCTGCGCGTTGCATTCGACCGGCGGCGGCAGGCTGATCGCGCTGGCATGCGTCGACGGGCGCGGCTCGGCGCTGATGCCATGCGGCCGATGTCGTCAGGTGTTGCTGGAACACGGCGGGCCGGACCTACTCATCGATCACCCCGACGCACCCCGACGGCTGG
>NZ_JBATXN010000459.1:0-1553 GCF_049673265.1 Mycobacterium sp.
TCTCTACAGCGACACCAGCGGCGTAAAGCCCATGCACTTAGTCGACTCCCGTACCGTCGGTGACGGTCTCGCCTTGCTCACATACCGGTCCGTCCGAAACACCTAGGCCGACGAATTCCACCGAAGGATTCGTCGGCATACACCAAATGTGCTGCCGATAGGTTTTCCGACCAAGAGAGGTGATCCATGCTTGACTCCGCCGATGTACAACTGCTCTTTGCCGACGTTCAAGACTTCATCATGGACTTAGCGCACACCAACTCCACTACCGCGGTGCGCAATTCAGCCTGAACGCTCGCGACAATTGGCACGATCCTCGAGCTGCCCGCCGTCTTGTCGATCGTGCCGGGCCCCGACGGCCCCGACGTGATAACCGAGCTCACCGAGCTATTGCCCAACACTCCCGTGCACGTCCGTTCGCCCGGCCCGAGCTCCTGGGATGACCCGGGCGTCCGCAACGCGGTTATCGGGCACGGGCGCCGTGTGATCGTCCTCTGCGGAGTCGTCACCGAAATGGTGGTACTGCACACCGCCCTCGACGCGATCGCCGATGGCTACCAGGTGCACATCCCTATCGACGCTTTTAGCGGCATCACCCCGCGCGGCGAAGACGCCACGCTCCGCCGCCTCGAAGCAGCCGGCGCCCAGATCACCACCGTCCCCGGCCTCGCAGGCGACCTCATGCGCGACTTCACCACCTCCAAGGGCAGCGCGATTCTCGCTGCCGTCCACACCATCGCCACCTCCGCATGAGCTCACAGAACGCTCGACGTGAGTCTTGGCTCTAGACAGCGCTTTTCGCGTGTTGTCTCTTGCGTTGATCGGCGATGAACCGGATCGACAATCGCTGCAGCAGACCCGGTGCCAGCCGGGCGAATATCCACGACGCGTGCGCGCGCTTCGGCACGACCAGCAGCGCCTTGTTGCGCTCGACCGCCTTCAAGGTGTCGCGGGCCAACTTGTCAGGGTCGTAGGCAGTCTTCATGCCCTGGCCGCGGAGGTAGTAGTCCCGGCCGACAAAACCGCCGACGGCACCTTTGTCCAGGATCGGCGTTTCGACGGCGGCCGGACATACGGCCAGCACGCCCACTCCGCGGGAGACGGCCTCCGAGCGCAGCGCCAGCGACAGCCCCACCACGGCGTGCTTGGTCATCACGTAACTGGTGATCTGTCCGGCCGCGGTCAGCCCGGCCATTGAAGCGGTGTTGACGATGTGGCCGTGCCCTTGCCGCAGCATCACCGGGTAGGCGGCCGTGACTCCGTGCACGACGCCGCGGATGTTGACGTCGATGATCGCGTTCCACTGGTCCAGCGTGAGCAGTTCGGTGTCGCCGCCCCAAGCGATTCCGGCGTTGTTGAACATCAGGTCGAGCCGTCCGGCGCGGGCGACGACGGCATCGACGGCGGCGGCCACCGCGGCCGCGTCAGTGACATCGAGGGTGGCTGCGGTCGCGGAGCCCGGTCCGGGCAAGCTCTCGGCAGTGCGGGCTGCCGAGGCGGCGTCGACGTCGGTGCAAACCACGTCGGCGCCCGCGGCGACCAGGGCTCGGCAC
>NZ_JBATXN010000460.1:0-1566 GCF_049673265.1 Mycobacterium sp.
CTGCCGCCCTCACCGGTGTCGTGCCAATGGCAGCCTCTGCCGATGACACGGCGTTTGCGACGGCCATGGCCGCCGCTGGTGGTGCGTACCTGGGTGCGGCCGGAGCGCACACCGGGGAGCGCGCTGCCTACGCCACCGGGCAAAGCGTGGCGTCGATCAGCTATGTGCTCAACGAGCTGATCAGCGCGGCCAAATTCTCCTTCTAACCACTCGGCATGGTTCTTGACCCACGGTGGGTTGGCGCTCCACCCGAGCTTGTCGCGCTGATTTTCGAGGGCGGTCCGGGCCCGGGGTCAATCGTGGCCTACGCGGCCGTGATGGCGACCGAGGCGGCCAGCCACCAAATGTCGATGGCGGTTTCCGCCACCAACATTGCGACTACCAGCTCGCAGTGGATCGGCGTGGCCGGTGCCGCGAACGTCGCCAAGGGAACCACCCTCAACATGGGCGGACTCCAACCGCTGGCTGCGCACTGCGCAAAGCATGTGCTGCTTGCGCAGGCCGCGGTGGATGCCTACACGATGGCCGCGCCCTCGGTCATTCCGTCGGTCGCTTGCCAGGCGAACCGGGATTTGTGGCAGGTGTTGTGTGACACGAACTTTTTTGGTCAGAACTTCCCGGGGATCACCGCGCAGGACATCCAGTACGGGGAGTACTGGACGCAGAACTCAAGCGTCGGAGTGTTGTATGCGACCACGCTGAACGCGATAGCAGTCGCGGCGGGGGACCAGTCACTGCTCGCAACGAGCGCCGGGGCGGCGCCGGCGGCAAGCATGGGGTCAGGCGTCGGTCTGGCCGGGACGGCGGCTCAGACCGCCGCACAAGACGCGGCGCAAGCACCGGTTACCGCCCAGGGCGCCGCATCCGTGCCTACCGAAGCAACCAGTCAAATCAGTTCGATGCTCGGGCAGGTGCCGCAGGCGGCGTCCGCGCTCACCCAGCCCGCGACCCAGGCGCTCAGCGCCCCCACGCAGGCGGTTCAAAGCTTGGGCAGCCCGCTGCAATCCGTGATGGGCATGTTCATGAACGCGAACCCTGGCGGGGCGACCTCGGTGGAAGCCGTTGGGGCGGAAGCCATCGGCGGCGAGCTGGCGGTCGGCGGGGGAGCGGCCGGCGGAGTCGGTTCCGGTGGCGCGGGTGCCGTCGGCGCGGGCTACAGCGGTGCAGGACTGACCAGCTTTACCCAGCCGGCCAGTACTTTCGAGCCGGAGGCCGGCGGGCGACCGACCGGTCGGGCCGGGGCGTTCAACGCGGCCGATCTACGCAGCCCGACGGCCCGCCCGGCGGGCGGCTCGCCGATGCCGATGTCACCGGCGGGAATGTTGGGCCACGGTGCGGGCGCATCCGGCAAGGAAAAAGAAGATGTCACGCACGCACGCATTGTCGTCGGCGACGACACCCAAGATCCCCGTCGAATGGATGCTTGAAAACATCTGATGCGATTGGGGCAGAAGGGAAAACTGGGCAGTTGTCGTTCGTCGGAAAAGGTGAAGTGACAGCCACCGCAAAGCGCTTAGACTCTCGTTAATGCCCCGCCCGGGGCGCTAGACATCAAAGGAGAAGTAG
>NZ_JBATXN010000461.1:0-4825 GCF_049673265.1 Mycobacterium sp.
GCGTAGCTGTGGCCCTCACCGACTTTTCGACCGGTGTCGGCTTGGGTGCTTTGTTCAGCTTGTTCGCTTTGCGAATTCCGTTGTCCAGCAAGCCAGCCGGCGCATACTTCTTCAGCAAAGCCAGCCGTCGCGCCAGCGGTCCGGCAGGATACCGCAACTTCGGCCTCCGGCTGGTCGCGGCCTTGAGCACGACCCGAGCGACGACGGCGGGATCATCCCCGCTGTACAACGCCTCAGCGATGGCCTGCTTGACGTGCTCGCGAACGGCCTCGTAACTGCCCAGCGGTGAATCCGCATCGATGGCGTTGGCCTCGAACGACGTGTTGGTGAAGCCGGGCTCGACGACGGAGACCCGCACACCGAATTCGCGGGTTTCATGGTCGAGGGACTCCGAATAGCCCTCCACCGCGTGCTTCGAGGCCGCATAAAACGAGCCGTACGGCGACGGGAGGAATCCCAGCACCGAGCCGATGTTGATGATCCGGCCACTGCGCTGTGCGCGCAGGTAAGGCAGCACCTCGCGGGTTAGCCGCGCCAACCCGAAGAAGTTCGTTTCGAACAGCTGCTGCGCCTGGCCGACCGAGGTCTCTTCCGCGGCGCCAAAGACACCTGCGCCGGCGTTGTTGACCAGGATGTCGATGCGACCGGCGCGCTGAACGACCGTGGACACTGCGGCAGTGACCGACGCGGCGTCGGTGACGTCGAGCTGGACCAATTCCAGTCCGGCAACCGGCTCCGTCGACTGCGGGTTGCGGCTGGTGCCGAAGACCTCAAAGCCCTTTTCCGCGAAGGCGCTGGCTACAGCCCGGCCGATTCCCGAAGAGACGCCGGTAACCAATACCACGGGCGATCGATTTGTCATATCCACTCCTAGTAAACCGATTGGTGTACTTCTATCCGAGGCCACGCTACACCCCTTGACGTCCGATGTAAACCGGTCGGTATACTCCAGCTATGAGCAAGCAGCAGGCGCCAACCAAGGGTGGCCGAGGCGCGCGGCAGCGCATCCTGGATGCTGCCGCGGAGTTGTTCTACCGGGAGGGCATCAACGCCACCGGCGTCGAACGACTCGCCGCCGAATCATCGGTCTCCAAACGAACGCTCTACCAACACTTTCCGAGCAAGACGGCGATGGTTGAGGAGTATCTGCGCAGCATCGAGCACCGCGTCGCCAATCCCGTGGACGCTGCCGACCAAACGCCGCGCGAGCGCTTGCTGGCTGTTTTCCAAGCGCCGACGGTGCCCAGTGGACCCCTGCGCGGCTGCCCCTTCCACAACGCGGCCGTCGAAGCTGCCGGAGCCATGCCCGGCGTGCAGGAAATCGTTCGTGCCAACAAGCGCGGCTTTACCAGCCAGCTGGTCGAGCTGGCCAAACAAGCGGGCGCCGCCGACCCGCAGCTACTGGGCAGCGAGCTCGGAGTGCTCTATGAAGGCGCGGCTGCCCTGGCTACGTCGCTGGATGACCCATCGCCGTGGACGCAGGCCCGCGCGGCAGCGCAGACGCTGATCGACCAGGCCGTCGCCCAGTGACGCTCAGCGCGCGCCCCGCACCAGCCGGCCCGGTCGCGCACCGGTATCGGCGCCATCGCGCCGGGTCACGACGCCGTTGACGATCGTGGCGCAGTAGCCAGACGCACCCTGCACGAGCCGGTTCCCACCCGCCGGCAGGTCGTAGGCCATCCGGGGAGCATGCAAAGTGATGGCATCCATGTCGATGACGTTGACGTCAGCCCGCTTTCCGATCTCGATGACACCCCGATCGGAGAGCCCGAAAAGCTGAGCGGTATCGCGGGACTGTTTGCGCACTACATACTCCAGCGGCAGCTTCTCACCGCGTCGACGATCACGCGCCCAGTGGGTCAGCAAGAAGGTGGGATACGACGCATCGCAGATCATGCTGCAGTGCGCGCCGCCATCGGATAGCCCCACCACACCCGCGGGATGCAAGAGCATCTCCCGGATTGCGTCGTGGTTGCCGTGGCAGTAGTTGTAGAACGGCAACATCAGCATCGACGTGGCGTCGGCCTCGAGCATGAGGTCGTAGAGCGTGGCCAGTGGGTCGTCGCCTCGCTCGGCGGCGATTTTCTCAACGGTGCGCTCGTCAGTCGGCTCGTAGTCGGGGGGATCGCCCAGCGCATACAGCCGGCCAAGCGAATATTGAACGAGCGCAAACATGTTGTCGAACAACTTATTTGGGTCTGGCGGCAGATCGTCCTCGGACAGGATCGCGGCCTTGACGCCAGGGTCGGCCAAACGTTGCGCGAGCTCTTCGCGACTGCATTCGGCCTTCAACGTACGGAACGTTGGGCGGTGGGTGAACGCGTGGTGCCCGGGGAAGCCGAACAGCATGCCGAACGGTCGCGCGGCGATCTGGGGATACAACCGACTGCCCGCCGCGTGGGCGGCCGCCGAGATGTCCAGCTGTTCGCGCCAAAGATCCGGGGCAGCGTCCACTTGGATCATCCCGAACGAAATCGGCCGGTCGATCTCCGCGCCGAGGCGTTGCATCCACTCCAATTCCTTTTTGGGCGCGATGATGTCCTCGCCCGCCACACCTTGGGGAGCCAGCTCGAAAACGGCCTGGCCGCCGGCGGCCATGGCCCGACCAAGCCCGAACAGCTCATCCTCGGCAGCGTAGGTTCCAGGAACCGGCTCGCCGTCGATCGCGCGGTGACCGAGGGTGCGGGAGGTCGAGAAGCCAAGCGCGCCAGCCTCGACAGCCTCCTGCACCAGGCGCGCCATCGCCGCAATGTCGTCGGGTGAGGCGGGCTCGTTGCGGGCGCCGCGCTCGCCCATCGCGTAGGCGCGAACCGCGCCGTGGGCGACCTGGCTGCCCACATCGACGGCGAATTCGTTTCTTCCGATGGCATCGAGGTATTCGGGGTAGCTCTCCCAGCCCCACGACATGCCCTCGGTGAGCGCGCTGCCGGGGATGTCCTCGACACCTTCCATCAGGCCGATCAGCCAGTCTTCTTTGCCGGGCCGTACCGGCGCGAAGCCGACGCCGCAGTTGCCCATGACAACCGTGGTCACCCCGTGATTGCTGGACGGCTCCAGCAGGTTATCCCAGCTAGCCTGACCGTCGTAGTGGGTGTGGATGTCGACAAATCCGGGTGCGACGATCTTGCCGGTCGCGTCGATCGTCTCGGCGGCCTCGCCTTCCAGCGGCGAGCTGCCGGGTCCGCGCCGACGCACCTCGACGATTCGGCCGTCTTTGACCGCGACGTCGGCGTCGAATCGGTCCGCACCTGTCCCGTCCACAACGGTGCCGCCGGTGATTTTGAGGTCGAACACGATTACTCCCTTGGTCTGCCCCGCTGGCTGGCTACAGTGAACCGCGGAAGATAATGTAACACCGTTACAGACGCGATGGGAGTGCTTCGATGACGACACAAGCCGCGCCTCAAGCCCAGCGAGAGGACGCGATCGGCGCGCCGCCGCAACGTCCGACCCTGGTGCCCGCGGAGCGGTACTACTCCCCCGCGTTTGCACAGCTCGAGGTGCAGCGGATGTGGCCGAAGGTGTGGCAGGTCGCGTGCGCGGTCGACCACGTCGCCGAGCCCGGCGACTATTTCGAATACCGCTGCGGCCCTTACTCGGTACTCATCGTTCGCGGCGACGACGGGACCCTTCGCGCGTTCCAGAATGTGTGCCGCCATCGCGGCAACTCGCTGTGCGCCGGCTCCGGCGCAGGCCTGGGTGAACTGCGCTGCGGCTACCACGGCTGGACCTGGGATCTGCGCGGCATCCTCAAGCGGGTCCCGAACCGCAAAGGATTCGGGACACTGCAGATGTCTGAGCTGCCGCTCGTCGCGGTTCGCGTCGACACTTGGGAGAGGCTGGTGTTCGTCAACCTGGACGTCGACGCGGCGCCGCTGGCCGACTACTTGGAGGCGATCCCACAGGACATCGCGTGGCTCGGTCTCGGCGACTTCCGGTGCTACGGGACCATGACGATCGAAGTCGATGCGAATTGGAAGACGATCGCCGACGGGTTCAGCGAGACCTACCACGTCCAGACGCTGCATCCTGAATTGCACCGGTGCATGGATGATGTCTATGCCCCACAGATGATTTGGGGGCACACCGGCAAGTCCGAGCAGCTCTACGGTCTGCCAAGCCCGCATCTCAAGCACACGCCTACCGACGCCGAGGTGTGGGACGCCTACGTCTGCACCCAGGGAGCACTGATGGGCGTCGTGGAGGGCACACCGTTGCCGGACGATCGGCAGGGCCAGTCGGTCAAAGACGTAATCGCCCAACAGACAAAAGCTTTCGCTGCTTCGCGCGGCGTCGATTTAAGTTGGGCCAGTACCGATCAGGTGATGCGGCTGCACCAGTACAACGTCTTTCCGAATCTGAGCCTGCTGGCCAACGCTGATCACTTGACGGTGATGGCCGCACGTCCAGGGCCCGATCCCGATCACGGCGAGTTTGTCATGTTGTTGTGGACGCGGATGGCGCCGGGTGCGCCGCGGATCAAGCCCGCCGACGTTCGGATGACCGCGAATGAAGCCGAGCCCGGTCTGGTGATGACGCAGGACATCAACGTGTTGGCCGGAATTCAGCGCGGAATGCACCAGCCGGGGTTCACGCACTTGACGCTGTCCAACGAGGAGCGGCGGGTGATCAATATGCACCGCAACCTCGAACGCTATCTCGACCTGCCGCCATCGGATCGCCTTCGCGCCGGCGACGATGCAGTGGGGGCACCCCCAGCCGCGAAGCGACGATGCAGAGTGCAGCGATGAGGAGGAGCGGCGGCATGAACAAGGGGGGTGAGATCAGTGACGGAAGCCGTTAGCGCGGAGTCGATCCTCGATGC
>NZ_JBATXN010000462.1:0-6779 GCF_049673265.1 Mycobacterium sp.
TCGAGTGCCGCGCGGGGGACGCGCGACTGGCAGCGCTGCTGGCAGAACTCGATGACGTCAACACCCGCGCGGCCGTCACCGCCGAGCGTGCCCTGCTCGCCGAACTGGAGGCGGGTTGCTCCGCGCCAGTGGGGGCGATCGCGGAGGTGGTCGAGTCCATTGACGAGGACGACTCACATGTCTTCGAAGAGCTGTCGCTGCGCAGCTGCGTGGCGGCGCTGGACGGATCCGACGTGATCCGCGCGTCCGGGATCGGCAGTCCGGATCGGGCACGGGAGCTCGGGCTCTCGGTGGCCGCCGAGCTGTTCGAGCTGGGCGCACGGGAACTCATGTCGACTGCGCGGTAATAAAACCCGCACGAGGAAGCGACTGGGAGAGACACAGATGACGACGCGAGGGCGTAAGCCGAGGCCCGGCCGCATCATGTTCGTGGGCTCGGGTCCGGGCGACCCGGCTCTGCTGACGACGCGGGCCGCTACGGTGCTGGCGAATGCTCCCCTGGTGTTCATTGACCCCGACGTGCCTGAGGCAGTGTCGGCGTTGATCGGCAACGACTTGCCGCCGGTGTCCGGGCCGGCGGAGCCGAATGCGCAGGCCGAGGGCACAGCCGCCGAGGGGGCCGGGACCGACGAACAGCCCGCCGCCGTGGTGTCGGTCGGACCCGACATCCGCCCGGCGTTGGGCGACCCGGCCGAGGTGGCCAAAACACTGGTCGCAGAGGCTCGCACCGGGACCGACGTGGTGCGGCTGGTTGCTGGTGACCCGCTGTCGGTGGACTCGGTGATCACCGAGGTGAACACCGTGGCCCGCAGTCACTTGCATTTCGAGGTCGTGCCCGGGCTGGCCGCCAGCTCCGCGGTGCCGACCTATGCCGGGTTGCCGCTGGGCTCGTCGCACACCGTTGCCGATGTGCGCGGTGACGTGGACTGGGGAGCGCTGGCCGCGGCACCGGGTCCGCTGATTCTGCAGGCCACCTCGTCGCACGTGACCGACGCGGCGCGCACACTGATCGAGTACGGGCTTGCCGACACCACCCCGTGTGTCGTGACGTCCTCGGGCACCACCTGCGCGCAGCGCTCGGTGGAGTCCACGCTGGGCGGGCTGACCGATCCGGGTGTTCAGCTCGGCGTTGACCCCGCGGCACCTGCGCCGGTGGTGGTGACGATCGGCAAGACGGTGCACAACCGGGCCAAGCTGAACTGGTGGGAGAGCCGGGCACTGTACGGCTGGACCGTGCTGGTGCCGCGCACCAAGGACCAGGCCGGCGAGATGAGCGAGCGGCTGACCGCGCATGGCGCGTTGCCGATCGAGGTGCCCACCATCGCCGTCGAGCCGCCGCGCAGCCCCGCCCAGATGGAACGCGCCGTCAAGGGTCTGGTCGACGGCCGCTACCAGTGGGTGGTGTTCACCTCCACCAACGCGGTCCGGGCGGTGTGGGAGAAGTTCGGCGAGTTCGGACTCGACGCCCGCGCGTTCTCCGGGGTGAAGATCGCCTGCGTCGGCGAATCGACCGCCGACCGGGTCCGCGCGTTCGGGATCAGCCCCGAGCTGGTGCCTTCCGGTGAGCAATCGTCGCTGGGCCTGCTGGATGAATTCCCGGACTACGACAGCATTTTCGACCCGGTGAACCGCGTGCTGCTGCCGCGCGCCGACATCGCCACCGAGACGCTGGCCGAGGGCCTGCGCGAACGTGGCTGGGAGATCGAGGATGTCACCGCCTACCGGACGGTTCGGGCGGCCCCGCCGCCGGCGGCCACCCGCGAAATGATCAAGACCGGTGGTTTTGACGCGGTGTGCTTCACGTCCAGCTCGACGGTGCGCAACCTGGTTGGCATCGCCGGAAAGCCGCACGCGCGCACCATCGTTGCATGCATCGGTCCCAAGACGGCCGAGACCGCCGCCGAATTCGGTTTGCGCGTCGACGTGCAGCCCGAGACCGCAGCGGTGGGCCCGCTGATCGAGGCGCTGGCCGAGCATGCCGCCCGGCTGCGCGCCGAGGGTGCGCTGCCGCCGCCGCGTAAGAAGAGCCGCAGGCGCTAGTGGCGTACCTCCGGCAGCGCCCGCGTCGGCTCCGGTCGACTCCGGCGATGCGCCGGTTGGTGGCGCAAACGTCGCTGGAGCCAAGGCATTTGGTGCTGCCGATGTTCGTCGCCGACGGTATCGACGAGCCACGGCCGGTCACCTCGATGCCCGGCGTGATGCAGCACAGCCGCGACTCGTTGCGCGCCGCCGCAGCAGCGGCGGTGGCCGCCGGGGTGGGCGGGCTGATGCTCTTCGGCGTGCCCCGCGACGAGGATAAGGACGCGACCGGGTCGGTGGGCTGCGATCCCGACGGCATTCTCAACGTCGCGTTGCGCGATCTGGCCAAGGACCTCGGCGATGTCACCGTGCTGATGGCCGACACTTGCCTGGACGAATTCACCGACCACGGGCATTGCGGGGTGCTCGACGACCGCGGCCGGGTGGACAACGACGCGACCCTGACACGGTATGTGAAATTAGCTGTAGCCCAAGCAGATTCCGGTGCACACGTGGTCGGACCCAGCGGCATGATGGACGGTCAGGTCGCGGCTATCCGCGATGGTCTGGACGCCGCCGGCCACGCCGACGTCGTGATTCTGGCGTACGCCGCCAAGTTCGCCTCGGCGTTCTATGGCCCGTTCCGCGAGGCCGTGAGCTCGAGCCTGTCCGGCGATCGGCGCACCTACCAGCAGGAGCCGGGCAATGCCCGCGAAGCGCTGCGCGAGGTGCAGCTGGACCTCGACGAGGGCGCCGACATCATCATGGTCAAACCCGCATTGGGTTACCTGGACGTGGTGGCGGCCGCGGCCGAAATCTCGCCAGTGCCGGTCGCCGCCTATCAGGTGTCGGGGGAATACGCAATGATCCGCGCGGCGGCCTCCAACGGCTGGATCGACGAACGGGCCGCCGCGCTGGAATCCTTGACCGGTATCCGGCGGGCCGGCGCCGACATCGTGCTGACGTATTGGGCCGCCGAGGCGGCGGCCTGGCTCTCGTGACGGGTCCCGTCCCGCCGCAGCCGCCCGGGGCACCGGAACCGCACACCCGGCCCGTCGACGTCGACACCGGGTTTTGGCTGTGGCTGGTGGCGTTGCCGCTGATGGTGATCGGATACGGCGCCGACATGGTTGGGTCATCGGGCGGTCGCGGATCGGCGCTGCTCTACGCCGCAACAGGGCTTTTCATCGTCGTGTCGTGCGCAATCGTGGTGACTTTCCTGATCCTGATGCGGGCCGGGTATCGCTGGGCCCGCACGATATTGAGCGGCGGCGGGATCGCCGCCGTGGTGTACATCGCGACCCGGCTGTTCACCGTGAACTGGCCGCCAATGTACGCAGTCATCTGCGGCGTTGCCGGCATCGTCGGATCAGTGCTGATCGCCGGCGGGATGTTCCTCCTGCACCGCAGTGACGCCCACGCGTACTTCACCAGATGAGCAGTCGACAAGCCCCCAGGTGGTTTGGGCTCGGCTACAGCGGGGATGATGCTTCTGTGACCGCAGGTATGGATACCGAGGCCGCTCCGCTCTTTCGCGAGGTCGGCGCCAGCTGGTACTGGGTGCTGGCCGGCCCGCTGTCTGCCGGGGCCATCCTCTGGCTCGAGAAGTCCAACGGTTACGGCTGGCAGGTCGCGGTGCCGCTGCTGTTTTTGGTACTCGTGACCAGTTTCGTTGCGCTGCAGGTCAAGGCGGCACGTATCCATACATCGGTGGAGCTGACCCAGCAGACGCTTCGCCAGGGCACCGAAACCATCAAGGTCGCCGAGATCGTGAAGGTCTACCCGCCAGCCGACCATCCGCTGACATCCGAAAAGGAGCTGGAGCGTTGGCAAACCGCGCGTGCGCTCGGTGAACTGGTCGGGGTGCCCAAGGGCCGGATCGGCATCGGTCTGCGACTCACCGGCGGTCGCACGGCGCAGGCTTGGGCGCGCAAACACCGTCACCTGCGCGCCGTGCTGACCCCGTTGGTCGAGGAGCGCGTCGGACCCAACGGTCCACCGCCCGAGCCGCACGACTACGACGGCTCAAAAGGTCCAGACACCGAATCACGCTGGTGATGGCCCGATTTCGGGCCGTTGTCGAGCTCGCGCTGGCGTGCGCCGCGGTCGCGGGCTGCGCGATCAGCTGGTCGGGAGTGCGCTCCACTGTGCCCGTCGCACCGGTGGCCGACGGTCAGCCGGTCACCATGTCGGTGGTCTATAACCCGTCGCTGCTGCTGTTGACGCTGCTGCTGGCGACGGCGGCCGGAATGCTGGCGGTGGTCGGAGTGGCCCGGCTGCGCCGAGCCGGCCAGCGCACCCGAGTTCAGGATGCCAACCAGGTCAGCTCGCCGGGAAGCTGCTGACGCCAGAAGTCCGCGTCGTGGCCGCCGGCGTAGAACCCGCCGGCCGGCTGTCGGGGCAATTGATTGACGAATTCTCGTGTGGCGACGTAGAAGCCGTCACCGGTGCCGCAGTCCACCCGCAACGGAATCGATGTCAGGTCCGCGGTGCTAACCGTGGAGTTCTTCCGAAAGTCATCGAGGCTGTCGAAAGCGTCGCGCGGCGCTCCCCAGTACGTCAGGTAAAGCGCAGGGCTGATCGCGCAGATCGCGAAGGCCCGGGTGGGGCCCAGTCGAGAGCCCAGCCGCATCGCCCCGTATGCGCCCATCGACCAGCCCATGAACGCCACTTGCGATGTGTCGAGACCCTTGGCGGCCAGCATCGGGATCAGCTCGCCCAGCACCATCGCGCCGGAGTCTTCGCCCGAGGCCCGCGGCCGCCAGTAGCCGTTACCGCCGTCGACGCTGACCACCGCGATCGACGGTTTGCCGGTGGCGGGCAGCTTGGCCAGAGCGTCCTCGACACCGAGGCTCATCACCCCAGCCGCGTCGCTGTCCAACCCGTGCAGGGCGATCACCGTGCGCAACGGGCCGGTCTGGCCGGGCGGGCGGGCGATTATCCACTTGGTGTTCTTTCCACCGCGCGCCGCGGAGATGAAGGAGCCCTCTTCGCGGGTGGGCAGCGGACTGCTCGCCGGGGCGGGCGCGGCACGGGTCGCATCCGGCAGCGCGCCCAGCGCCCACAGACCCGCTGCCCCGACACCGGTGGCCCCCAAGCGCAGGAGTGTCCGACGGTTCGTCTGACGGGTCATGGCATTCACCAGCGAATCGTGCCAAGCCAACGGGCGCTGAGCGGCAACGGTCCGACAACAGTCCGGCAACAACGCCTGGCGGTGACGCTGGTCACCAGCGACCGCCCGCTGACGTTTGGTACAAAGTGCAAAATATGTAACACTGTCTCATATGACCGAGTTGAATGACCGCGAGACGACGGCCGACGCCCTGCCGCTGGGGCGGCAGTCGTTGGTGTGGCGGTACTTCGGCGACAACCGGATGTTCTTGATCGGCCCGCGGCCCGCGGTATTGCAGAACATGCTCGCCGAACTCGGTCAGGGCGTGCTGGACCATTCGGTGTTCTTCAGCGACACCGCGGCGCGGGTCAAGCGTTCGTTACCGCCGATCTTCATGACCGTCTACGGCTCCGATGGCGACCACCCCGGCCAGCAGGTGCGCGACTTCCATCACGCCATCAAAGGGTTCATGCCCCCCGGGCAAGGAAAAGGGGAGCGGTATCACGCGTTGGACCCGGACACCTACTACTGGGCGCACGCCACCTTCGTCGAGCAAGTGCTGTACTTCGCCGACACCTTCGTCAAACGCCTCACCGACGAAGAGAAGGAGCAGATCTACCTCGAGTCGAAGACCTGGTATCGGCGCTACGGCGTCAGCGAGCGGCCGATGCCGGCCGACTACGCCGAGTTCCAGCGGTACTGGGACCACATGCTCGACCGAGTGATGATCGCCCATCCGACCGCCAAATACGGTGTCGGATATGTGACTAAAGGATTCCCCTGCCCTAAGGGCGTCCCGCCGCTGCTGTGGCGCGCGCTCTCGGTAGCGTTCAATCCGGTCGCGGCGTTCTTGACCACTGGTGGCCTGCCGCCGCGGGCGCGCACCCTGCTCGGTCTGCCCTGGAGCGATCGCCAGGAGCGCCGCTACCAGCGTTTCGCCGCAGTGTGGCGGTCACGGCCGGTCAACTGGCTATGGGATCATCTTCCGATGCGACTGCGCTACAACGGGTTTGCCCGTGCCGGTTACGCCCGCTGACCCCGCCACCACCGCCATCCTCGACGCCGCTGTCGTCGAGTTCGAACAGCACGGCTTCCGCCGCGTCGCGCTCGACGATGTAGCCCGCCGCGCGCGGGTCAGCCGCACCACTATCTACCGGCGATTCGCCGGACGCGACGAACTTGTCGGGGCGGTCATCGACCGAGAAAACACGGCGCTGTTCTCCGACATTGCTGAGGAGCTGAAAAGTCGTCGGCCGCAATCGAATTACTATGTCGAGGCGTTTACCTTGTCGATTCTGCGCTTCCGGCAGCACCGCGTGCTGACCCGCATGCTCGCCGACGAGCCCGGCCTGATGCTCGCGCTGGCCCACCAGCATTGGGATGCCGCGGTCGAGCGCATGGCGGCCGCATTGCGCATCATTTTTCCCGACGGCTTGGCCGAGCGGATCGGGGACCAGGCAGTCGACGAGCTGGCCGAAACCATCTTGCGCTATGCGGCGATGGTGCTGTTGTTGCCTGGCTGCAGACCCTTGGACAACGCCGACGACATTCGCGCCTTTGCCACCGAGCACTTCCTGCCCAGCCTGCCCGCCGCACTGCGCGCCGTGTCCATTTGAATCGAGCGGGACTGCGCGTAGGGGTGTTAGCG
>NZ_JBATXN010000463.1:0-2117 GCF_049673265.1 Mycobacterium sp.
ACCGCAGGTTTCGCGCCGGCGAAGGCAAGCTGACGCAGCTCCCTCCCCTGTTGGCCGCACCTCCGGTCAAGACGCGGTACACCACCAGCGACGTCTAGCTCAGCGCGGGAATCACTTCTTGTTCGAATCGCTCGATGCTGGACCGGTCATAGGCGGCCTCCGGGAAGTAACAGATGGCGTACTCGCAGCCCAGGCTGCGCAGATGCTGCAGCCGCTCGATAACCTGTTCTGCGGTACCGGTTGCCGACTCGGGCCCTGTTGTCCCCCCGATCATTCCGTCCGCGGCGGCTTCCGGGATGTAGCCGACCAACCGATCGCGGATGCGCTGCAGCCGGTCTTTGACCTCGGCCTCGGAGGCACCGATGACGGCGTTGACGTTGACCGAGCGCACGATCGTGTCGAAGTCGGTGCCCACGTCGCGGCAATGCCCGGCAAGCACCTCGGACTTGTGGGCAAATCCCGCAGGCTCCGGCGTGAAGTTAGTGTACTGCGCGTATTTCGCAGCGATACGCAAAGTCACCTTCTCGCCACCGCCGGCGACCCATAGCGGAATCCCGCTGTCCTGCAACGGCTTCGGAGCAACGATCGCCCCGTCGGCCTGGTAGTGTTTACCGGCGAGGCTGACCTTGCCGTCGCGCCAGGCGTCGCGCATGATCTGCACGCCTTCATCCAACCGGCCCAGCCGTACTCCGGCCGGTGGGAACCCGTAACCGTAAGCACGCCATTCGTGTTCGTACCAACCACCACCGATACCCATCTGGACACGCCCGCCCGAGATGATGTCGGCGGTGGCCGCCACCTTGGCCAGATAGACCGGATTGCGGTAGCTCATCGCCGTGCACATCTGGCCGAGCTTGATCCGCGACGTCGTCGCCGCGTAGGCCGACATCAGCGACCACGCCTCGTGAGTGGCTTCGCCAGTCGGCATCGGCACGGTGTGAAAGTGGTCGTAGACCCACAGCGAATCCCACGCACCGGCGTCGGCGTGGGCGGCCAGGTCGCGCATCACCGCCCAGTGCTTGGCGGGTTCGATTCCAACCAGATCCATCCGCCAACCTTGCGGAATGAAAAGTCCGAATTGCATAGCTTCGGACTCTAGGGCCCGCCCACATGCACGACTCGATGCGGGTGCCTGACTACTACCGACGTTTGGCAACATAGCCGGCATGAAACTTGACCTTCTTGGCTCCAAGCACACCCTGTTCCGGCTGTTCTACCGGCTTGGGTTCACGCCGTGGGAGGGCCACCCGCTGGCGCAGAGTCTGCGAAACCTGGTCGAAGACAACGATTCTAACGGTTCACCCGCACTACCGCCCGGCGCCGCACTCGAACTGGGTTGCGGTACCGGCGACACCTCCATCTATCTGGCCAAGCAGGGCTGGCAGGTCACGGCCGTGGACTTCGTGCCTACGGCGCTGGAGAAGGCGCGGGCCAAGGCGGGCGCCGAAAACGTCAACTTCGTCCAGGCTGACGTCAGGCAGTTGCGTCAGACCGGACTCAGCGGACCTTTTCAGCTCATTGTCGACAATGGCTGCCTGCACAACATGAACGACGACGACCGCGACTCCTATGTCCGCGAGGTCAGCGCAGTGGCCGCACCCGGCGCGCGGCTGCTCATCGTGGCGTTCATCCCTGGCGGGCGATTCGGCGTGCGCGGCATCGACCGCGCCGAAATGGAACGGCGGTTCGCATCCGGCTGGACACTGCTGTCCACTGGCGAAGAGCAGGAGCTCGACGCGGAGAAAACCCCGACGCGGTACTACCTCTTCCAGCGCCGCGACACTTAACCAGTTGCGACGACACGCCGCGCCGCGTCGCAGTGGTTGAAGTCTCGGGCACGAAAGCCCCTGAAGCATTGCGCCTCCGGGGCTTTCGCGACGGCTCTAGCGCCGCGCTTAGGTCAGCGAGTCCGGGGGCAGGAACCGGTCGCCGTACTTGGCCGCAAGCTCGCGGGCCCGCGCGACAAAGGCTTCCTTGCCCGTACCTGTCGCGCCCTGGTAGCCGACGATGTACTGGGCGCTGCCGCCGGTCCACGGCGGGAAGCCGATGCCCATGATCGAGCCGATGTTGGCGTCGGCGGTCGACGTCAACACGGTTTCATCAAGGCACTTCTGGGT
>NZ_JBATXN010000464.1:0-4707 GCF_049673265.1 Mycobacterium sp.
TCACCCAGCACATCGGCGCCTATCAGGTGTCGGTCGACCTCGACGGCACCGAGCGGCCAATCACCTTCATCGACACCCCGGGTCACGAGGCGTTCACCGCCATGCGTGCCCGCGGTGCCAAGGCCACTGACATAGCGATCCTGGTGGTCGCCGCCGACGACGGCGTGATGCCGCAGACGGTGGAAGCCATCAACCACGCGCAGGCGGCCGACGTGCCGATCGTGGTTGCGGTCAACAAGATCGACAAGGAAGGCGCCGACCCGGCCAAGATTCGCGGCCAGCTCACCGAATACGGTTTGGTGGCAGAGGATTTCGGCGGCGACACGATGTTCGTGGACATCTCGGCGAAGCAGGGCACCAACATCGAGGCGCTGGAAGAGGCCGTGCTGCTGACCGCCGACGCCGCGCTGGACCTGCGGGCCAACCCCGACATGGAGGCCCAGGGTGTGGCGATCGAGGCGCACCTGGACCGCGGTCGCGGACCGGTGGCCACTGTGCTGATCCAGCGCGGGACGCTGCGGGTCGGTGACTCGATCGTCGCCGGCGACGCGTACGGCCGGGTCCGCCGCATGGTCGACGAGCACGGCGAGGACGTCCACGAGGCGTTGCCGTCGCGTCCGGTCCAGGTCATCGGCTTCACATCGGTGCCCGGCGCCGGTGACAACCTGCTGGTGGTTGACGAGGACCGCATCGCCCGCCAGATCGCCGACCGGCGCAGCGCCCGCAAGCGCAACGCCCTGGCCGCGCGGTCGCGCAAGCGGATCAGCCTGGAGGACCTGGACTCGGCGCTGAAGGAAACCAGTCAGCTGAACCTGATCCTCAAGGGCGACAACGCCGGTACCGTCGAGGCGCTGGAGGAGGCCCTGATGGGGATCCAGGTCGACGACGAGGTGGAACTGCGCGTCATCGACCGTGGCGTCGGTGGCATCACCGAGACCAACGTCAACCTGGCGTCGGCCTCGGACGCGGTGATCATCGGCTTCAACGTGCGAGCCGAGGGCAAGGCGACCGAGCTGGCCAACCGCGAAGGCGTGGACATCCGCTACTACTCGGTGATCTACCAGGCGATCGACGAGATCGAAAAAGCCCTCCGCGGCATGCTCAAGCCGATCTTCGAGGAGAACCAGCTGGGTCGCGCCGAGATCCGCGCGCTGTTCCGTTCGTCGAAGGTCGGTGTCATCGCCGGTTGTTTGGTGACGTCCGGCGTGGTGCGGCGCAACGCCAAGGCCCGGCTGTTGCGGGACAACATTGTGGTCTCCGAGAACCTGACCGTACAGTCATTGCGTCGGGAGAAGGACGACGTCACTGAGGTCCGCGACGGCTATGAATGCGGTCTGACGCTCAGCTACTCCGACATCAAAGAAGGCGATGTCATCGAAACCTACGAGCTGGTCCAGAAGGAACGCTCCTGAAGATGAATTCGGACAACCTGAACACACGGCATGGCTGACCCGGCCCGGGCCCGCCGACTGGCCAAGCGGATTACCGCGATCGTCGCCTCGGCGATCGAGTACGAGATCAAGGATCCCGGGCTGGCCGGAATCACCATCGTCGACGCTAAGTTGTCCGGCGATCTGCACGACGCGACGCTGTACTACACGGTGATGGGGTCGACGCTGGACGACGAACCCGACTACGACGGCGCCGCGGCGGCGCTGGACCGTGCGAAGGGTGTGCTGCGCACCAAGGTCGGGGCTGGCACCGGCGTACGGTTCACGCCTACGCTGACGTTCACCCGGGACACGGTGTCCGACTCGGTGCAACGGATGGAAGAGTTGCTGGCCCGCGCCCGCGCCGCAGACGCCGATGTGGCTCGGGTTCGCGAAGGCGCCAAGCCGGCGGGAGAGGCCGATCCATACCGGACCACTGCAGAGGAGACCGGTGACGACGATCAACTCGAAGGCTGAAGCAGCGACCACGGCGCGACGTGTTGACGCCGTCGGGGCTGCCGAGGTGCTGTCCGCCGCCGACACGGTCGCGGTGGTTTGCCATGTCTATCCCGATGCCGACACGATCGGTGCCGGGCTGGCGCTGGCCTTGGAGCTGGACCGGTGCGGCAAGGCCGTCCAGGTCAGCTTCGCGGCCCCGGCGGAGCTTCCGGAGTCGTTGCGGTCGCTGCCCGGCGGTCAGCTGCTGGTCGATCCGCGTGTCATGCGTCGTGATGTCGATCTTGTTGTCACCGTGGACATTCCGAGTATCAACCGGCTCGGAGAACTGCGCGAAATCGCGGATATCGCGCCAGAACTGCTGGTGATCGACCATCACGCGTCGAATCAGCTGTTCGGCACGGTGAACCTCGTCGACCCGTCGGCGGACTCCACCACGATGCTGGTTGCCGAGTTGCTGGACGCGTGGGGCAAGCCGATCGACGCCGACGTGGCGCACTGCCTTTACGCGGGGCTGCTCACCGATACCGGGTCGTTCCGGTGGGCCAGCGCGCGCGCACATCGGTTGGCGGCCAGGCTGGTCGAGTTGGGCGTCGACAACGCGGCGATCAGCCGGTCGTTGATGGACACCCATCCGTTCCGATGGCTGACGATGCTGTCACGTGTGTTGGGTTCGGCGCAGCTCGTTCCGGACGCGATCGACGGGTGCGGCCTGGTGTACGCCGTTGTCGCACATCAGGAATGGGTCAGCGCGCGCCCGGAGGAAGTTGAGAGCATCGTCGACATCGTCCGTACCACCGAGGAGGCCGAGGTGGCGGCGGTGTTCAAGGAGATCGAGCCACAGCAGTGGTCGGTGTCGATGCGGGCAAAGGCCGCTGTCGACCTCGCTGCGGTCGCTTCGACATTCGGCGGCGGCGGCCACAAGCTCGCCGCGGGTTACTCGACCACCGGTTCGACCGACGAGGTGGTGGCTTCGCTGCGCGCCGCTCTAGGGTGACCGGCCCTGGTCAACCGCAGGCGGGTGGCCGCCAGATCGCGCAGTTGGCCCTGCCGGCGCTGGGTGTGCTCGCCGCCGAGCCGCTCTACTTGCTGTTCGACACCGCGGTGGTGGGCCGGCTTGGCGCCTTGAGCTTGGCCGGGTTGGCCATTGGCGGATTGATCCTCAGCATGGTCGGTTCTCAGCTGACGTTTTTGTCTTACGGCACCACCGCCCGCTCAGCCCGCTACTTTGGCGCCGAGGACCGTGAGTCGGCGGTCGCAGAAGGTGTGCAGGCGACCTGGTTAGGCCTGGGTCTGGGCATGCTGATCGTCGTCGTGGTGCAGGCGGCGGCGGTGCCGCTGGTGTCGGCGATCGCCGGTTCGCATGACATCGCCGATGCCGCGCTGCCGTGGCTGCGTATTGCGATCCTGGGCGCGCCCGCGATCCTGGTGTCTTTGGCGGGCAATGGCTGGCTGCGCGGCGTGCAAGACACCGTCCGCCCGCTGCGCTATGTGGTCACCGGGTTCGGGGTGTCGGCGCTGCTGTGCCCGCTGCTCGTGTACGGCTGGCTGGGATTGCCTCGACTGGGGTTAGCCGGGTCGGCGGTGGCCAACCTGGCGGGTCAGTGGCTGGCCGCCTTGCTGTTCGGACGCGCGCTGCTGGCCGAACGAGTTTCGCTGCGTCCCGATCCCGCTGTGCTTCGGATCCAGGTCGTGTTGGGGCGCGACTTGGTGGTGCGCACCTTGGCTTTTCAGGCGTGCTTCGTATCGGCCGCCGCGGTGGCCGCGCGATTCGGTGCCGCGGCGGTGGCCGCCCACCAGATCGTGCTGCAGTTGTGGAGTTTCCTTGCGCTGGTTCTTGATTCGCTGGCAATCGCCGCACAAGCGTTGGTCGGTGCGGCGCTGGGCGCCGGTGACACCTCGCAAGCGAAGGTAGTGGCCCGGCGGGTGACGGTAGCTTCGACGATCGCGGCCACCTCATTGGCAGCGGTGTTTGCTGTTGGCTCCTCCGTGCTGCCCGACCTGTTCACCGACGACCGTTCGGTGTTGGCCGCGATCAGTGTGCCCTGGTGGTTTCTTGTGGCCCAATTACCTTTTGCGGGAGTTGTTTTCGCGCTCGACGGAGTGCTGCTGGGTGCTGGCGATGCGCCGTTCATGCGCACTGCAACGGTGGTCAGCGCGCTGGTTGGCTTTCTGCCGCTGATCTGGCTATCGCTGGCGTTCGGCTGGGGGCTGGCCGGCATCTGGTCGGGACTGACCATGTTCATTGTGTTGCGGTTGGTCTTTGTCGGGTGGCGGGCAGTATCTGGCCGCTGGGCGGTGAGTGGGACTTGAGCGCGAAGTCTTGATGGTCACAATGGTGTGCTACGCCCACGTCAACCCGAAAGGCTGACTGCACGATGGAAGACCCACATCGCGGGTTGGGCGTTCTGGGACCGTTGCAGCTGGGCGCGGGCGGCACCCTGGTGCCGTTGGGCGCCCCGAAACAGCGGGCGGCGTTGGCGATGCGGATGATCAACCGCTACCGGCCACCACCGGCAGCAGTTTTGTGATTAGCGATCTGCGGTCGACCAACGGCGTCCAGGTAGCGGGCCGGCCCATCCGAGGCAAGCGCCACCCTTTCCGATGGTGATCACATCCGCATCGGCGGCTACGAATTCAGCTTCCAGATCGGGCCGTCCTGAGCTGCGCCACGCGGCGTACAGCAACGCAAGAATTCGGCGAGAATCTCGCCAGAGTCCGGCAAGTGTCAACGGCCAGT
Source organism: Mycobacterium sp. (assembly GCF_049673265.1). Classification (GTDB taxonomy): domain Bacteria; phylum Actinomycetota; class Actinomycetes; order Mycobacteriales; family Mycobacteriaceae; genus Mycobacterium. The sequence goes on from NZ_JBATXN010000464.1 coordinate 4,627, forward strand.
CTGTTTTCCCCGTTGCATCGGCAGCGACACTCGCGAACTGGGCGCCGCCGGCGCCAAATCAATTCCGATAGCACTATTATC
>NZ_JBATXN010000465.1:0-2494 GCF_049673265.1 Mycobacterium sp.
GCATTACCTGCACATCCACAACGACGTGATTCCCGCGCTGAAGGAACGCGGCGTCACCGACGAGCAGCTGCACACCATGCTGGTGGACAACCCGCGCCGCATCTTCGAGCGGCAGGGCGGCTATCAATGACCCAGAGCGAGCCGATCCCACCGATCGGCACGCAGATTTCGGCGCTGGCCGCGCTCGCCCCCGATGAACCGGCCGTCACCTGCGATGGGTGCACGCTGACCCGCGGTGAGCTGGACCGGTCGACCAACCGGCTGGCGCGCGCCTACGCCGAACGCGGCGTCGGCGTCGGCGATTACGTGACCATGGTGCTGCCCAACTCGATCGAGGGGATTCAAGCGGCGGTGGCGTGCTGGAAACTGGGCGCGGTGCCCCAACCGCTATCCGCGCGACTGCCAGACGCCGAGTTGCAAGGCATGCTGGACTTACGGCCGCCAAAATTGCTGGTGGGGCGGGACCATCACCAAATACCAAGCTTTCCAGCGGGTTTCGTGCCCGACCCCGGCCTGTCTGACGCTGCGCTGCCCGAAGCGGTGTCACCGGTGTGGAAGGCGATGGGGTCCGGCGGGAGCACCGGCCGGCCAAAGCTCATTGAATCCGGCATTGACAGCCGCATACCGGCCGCCATCGGATACCCCCTCGGCGCCCAGGAGGGCGATACCACCATGGTGCCGGTGCCGCTGAGCCACAACACCGGCTTCACCACCGCCACAATCGCTTTGCTGATGCGCCATCATCTAATTCTGATGAGCCGGTTCGACCCGCAGCAGTTCCTCCGGCTGATCGCCGAACATCGCGTCACGTTCCTGACGACGGTTCCGACCATCATGCAGCGACTGCTGCCGGTCTACCACGCCGACCCGCAAGCCTATGACCTTTCGTCGATCCGGCGGTTCTGGCATCTGGGAGCGCCCTGCCCGCCGGCGATCAAGCAGGCCTGGATCGACCTGCTGGGCCCGGAGAAGATCTGGGAACTCTACGGCGGTACCGAATTACAGGCGCTGACCTTCATCTCCGGGGACCAGTGGCTGACCCACCGCGGGTCTGTCGGGATCGTCGTTGCCGGCGAGATGAAGGTGCTCGACGACGACGGTAACCCGTGCCCGCCCGGCGTCATTGGCGAGATCTATATGCGCCCCAGCCCCGGCAGCCCACCGACCTACCGGTACGTCGGCACGACGGCGAAATCCCGCGACGGCTGGGACTCGCTGGGCGACCTGGGCTATTTCGACGAGGACGGGTTCTTGTACCTGTCGGATCGCCGGGTCGACATGTTCACCGTCGGCGGCCGCAACGTCTATCCGGCCGAGATCGAGAACGCCCTGTCGGCGCATCCGGATGTGTTGTCCTGCTTGGTCGTTGGTGTACCCGATGAGGATCTGGGCCAGGTGCCGTACGCGCTGGTTCAGGCGGCGTCACCAATGGATGAGCAGACGGTGCAGGCGTTTCTGCGCGAGCGCATCGCCGCATACAAGGTGCCGGCCACCGTCGAATTCGTCGATACGCCGCTGCGCGACGACGCCGGCAAGGCGCGACGCTCGGCAGTGCGCGCCGAGGTCATGGCGCGATTGCGTCTTCTTGACGCTGGGTGACGCTGCGAATCTCGTGCCTGCGAGACTCCCAGCGCCGCAATGCTTCTCGACAGGGCGATTCGACCAGCGCGTAGCTTACCGCGGCGATGGCGATCGCGAAGATCAGCGTCAGGACCAAGACCTCGGGCATGTGGCCTCGGAACGAGAATTCGCCGATCACCGGGAACACCATGGTCAGCGCCGCAAGATGCCAGATGAAAATCCCGTAGGACCAGCGTCCCAACGTCACCATCGGCCTGGTACCCAAAAGCCGATGGCCAGTGCCGGGCCGATCCAGCACCAGCGGGGCCACCAGACCCGCCGCCACCAACGCACCCATCGCGGTCTTCACGGTGAACTGCGCGGCACTGCTCGGCACCAGGCCCGCAGGCCCGGCCAATGGTGAGGCGGCCACCAGATAGGCCGCCACCACGACGACGGCCATCAACACCCGATGTCGGGCCAGCCGAAGCGCCCACCCGGGCGGGCTGTGCACCCACTCTGCGAGCAGCATTCCCGCCGCGAACCAGGAGAAGAATGCCGGCGGCCAGTTCAGCGGATTGATCCCGGCCGGAGCGGCGAAAGGAATCCAGCCCCACAACCAGCTGGCAGCGCCGAGAGCCGCAATCACCGGCACTCGAGCGCGGACCGGCAGCCGCCGTGCCAGCAGCGCGAGGATCGGCAATGCCAGATAGAACGTGACCTCCACCGACAGGCTCCACATCTGGGTGAGCCCGTGGGTCAACGTCAGCGGCACATAGACCTGGGTGAGTGAGAGGTTTGCCAACCACACGGTCAGGCTTGGGTGATCGGCGTCGGGCAGCAGGGTCAGGATGACAACGACGGCCACCACGTAGGCCGGCATGATCCGCACCACCCGCGATCGCAGGTAATGACCGGTCGACGGGCGCGAACC
>NZ_JBATXN010000466.1:0-4311 GCF_049673265.1 Mycobacterium sp.
GGAATCGAACCGTTGACCTTTTCCTTACCATGGAAACGCTCTACCGAGTGAGCTAAGGGGGCGCACCCGTAGCGACCAGTCGAGCCTGCGCCGCGGGCCTAAAAGAGGGTACAGCCTGGCCCGCGAGGGCACCAAACCCAGCGGGTATGCCATCCCACGACGACGCGCGACCGACGAGGGCCATAGGCTGATCAGGTGCCTGACTCCGACCGGCTGTACTTTCGCCAACTGCTGTCCGGCCGCGACTTCGCCAAGGGTGACGGGTTCGCGACCCAGATGCGCAATTTCGCCTACTTGATCGGGGACCGCCAGACCGGCGACACCGTGGTGGTCGACCCGGCATATGCGGCCGGCGATCTGCTCGACGCGTGCGAGGCCGACGGCATGCACCTGTCCGGGGTATTGGTCACCCATCACCACCCTGACCATGTCGGTGGTTCGATGATGGGCTTCGAACTCAAGGGGCTGGCCGAGCTGCTGGAGCGGGTCAGCGTCCCCGTCCACGTGAATTCCCAAGAGGCGCTGTTTGTTTCGCGTATCACCGGGATCGGCATGGGCGATCTCACCCAACATGAGCATGGCGACAGGGTCAGCGTCGGCGACATCGAAATCGAGCTATTGCACACCCCCGGTCACACGCCGGGCAGCCAATGTTTTCTGCTCGATGGCCGGCTGGTTGCCGGTGACACGCTGTTTTTGGAAGGCTGTGGCCGCACCGATTTTCCCGGCGGCGACTCCGACGAGATGTTCCGCAGCCTGCAAAAGCTTGCCCAGCTGGCTGGTGATCCGACGGTGTTTCCCGGACACTGGTACTCGCTCGAACCCAGTGCGTCGTTGTCGGAGGTCAAGCGTTCCAACTATGTCTATCGCGTCGCCGATCTCGATCAGTGGCGAACGTTTATGGGCGGGTAAATAAGCATTTACGGGCCTTCCAGCGAAGTTTTTCGCCCGTAAGCGCTGTGATATAAGCGGAGGGATGAATTCTTCGATGGGATGGATCGAAGATCGTTGGCATCAGGTGGCGGGCGCCTCGTCCGGCACCTGGTTGGCATGGGCCGTCTGGGCTTTGGCCATTCTGGGCGTATTGGCGTTGCTCTACGCCAATGCACAGATCCGCCGCAATCGCCGGCTGGCAACCGAAGAGACCCGGCCACATGTCGGGATGTTCATGGAGCCGCACGCCGCCGATTGGCATCTGATCGAGCTGGTGGTGCGGAACTTCGGCAAGACCCCGGCCTACGACGTGCAGTTCGCGTTTCCGCACCCACCGACGGTCGCCGAATACGAAAACGCCACCGATGGATACGCGGATGTCGTCGAGTTGAAACTCCCCCGCCAGTTGCCGACGCTGGCACCCGGCCAGGAATGGCGCACGGTGTGGGATTCGGCGCTCGACCGCAACGAGCTCGGTGAGGGCATCGAGTCGCGCTTTCCCGGCACGCTGACCTACTACGATCGTGCCGATGCTGCGCGCGGTTGGAAGTTCTGGCAGCGGCGTCGGCGGCCGTTTGAAACCAAGGTGGTGCTGGACTGGGATGCGCTTCCGCCGGTCCAGCGGATCGAGTTGATGACGACCCACAACCTGGCCAAGCGGGAAAAGGAGAAGCTGGAACTTCTTCGAAGCATGCTGACCTATTTCCACTACGCCACCAAGGAGACTCGCGCCGATGTCTTCCGCAGCGAGATCGAACGGATGAACCGCGCGGTGGAGGAAACCAAGGACCGCTGGCGAACCCGCCAGATCGACGCGCCGCCAACCGATGTCAGCCTGCGTTGGGGTGACGCCCAGGCCGAGCTCGGCAAGCACCGCGACGAGCGAGTGGTCGAGCGACACCCATGAGCGGACCGGTCACCTATCGCCTCGACGACTCCGTCGCATTCATCACGATGGACGACGGCAAGGCCAACGTCCTCGGCCCAACGATGCAGCAGGCCCTGGGCGATGCGCTCGACAACGCCGACCGCGACAACGTCGGCGCGCTGGTGATCGCTGGAAACGACCGGGTATTCAGCGGTGGGTTCGACCTAAAAGTGTTGACGTCCGGCGACATTCAGCCCGCGATCGACATGCTCAAGGGCGGCTTTGAACTCTCCCATCGCCTGCTGTCCTATCCCAAGCCGGTGGTGATGGCCTGCACCGGCCACGCCATCGCGATGGGTGCGTTCTTGCTGGCCAGCGGCGATCACCGGGTGGCCGCACCCGGCTTCAACATTCAGGCCAACGAGGTCGAGATCGGGATGACGATCCCGTACGCGGCGCTGGAAGTGATGAAGCTGCGGCTGACGCGATCGGCTTACCAGCAAGCCGCGGGGCTGGCGAAGACGTTCTTCGGCGAAACCGCAATCGCCGCGGGCTGGATCGACGAAATCGTGCTGCCCGATATGGTGCTCAGCCGCGCCGAGGAAGCCGCGCGGGAATTCGCCACCCTCAGGCAGTCCGCACACGCCGCGACGAAACTGCGGACCCGAGCCGATGCGCTGGCCGCGATCCGCGCCGGGATCGACGGTATGGCCGCCGAGTTCGGCGTCTAAGTTTGGGTATGCCCAGGTCGGGTACGCCCCGGGCATGGTTGCCATCGATCCGATCGCTAACCCGTGGGGTGTCCGCACCCCGTACGCGTCGGGCGAGCAGTGGTCGCAGCGAGTGGACAGCTACCTGGCCGACGGGATCAGCCCGGAGTCGGTGGATCGCTGGGTGCAGTCGGCGGCGGTGCTGCATTCCAACGGCGACGGCCTGGACATCGCGGTCAAGGACGGACGCATGGTGGGTGTCCGCGGTCGGGCAATCGATCGGGTCAATCGTGGACGGCTCGACCCCAAGGACATGTTCGGCTGGCAGGCCAACGCCTCGCGAGACCGGCTGAGCACCCCGCTGATCCGCAAACGGGGGCGGCTGCGACCCTGCGATTGGGACACCGCGATGGATCGCGTGGTAAAGCGCAGCCGCGAGTTGCTGGACAGCCACGGCCCCGGCGCGATCGGCTTTTACACCTCCGGGCAACTGTTCCTGGAGGAGTACTACACCCAGGCCGTCATCGCCCGCGGGGCGATCGGCACCAACCACCTCGACGGCAACACCCGGCTGTGTACGGCGACCGCAGCTGCGGCGCTCAAGGAATCGTTCGGTTGCGACGGCCAGCCGGGCTCCTACACCGACGTCGATCACGCCGACGTGATCGCACTGTTCGGACACAACGTCGCCGAGACGCAGACGGTGTTGTGGGCGCGGATGCTGGACCGGCTGGCCGGCCCGTCGCCACCGGCAATCGTGTGCGTCGACCCGCGGCTCACGCCGGTGGCCCGCGAGGCCACCGTGCACCTGGCGCCACTGCCCGGCACCAACGTGGCGTTGATGAACGGCCTGCTGCACGAAATCATCGCCCACGACTGGGTCGATCACGACTGGATCGACTCCAACACAGTTGGTTTCGACGAATTGCGCAAGCGAGTCGCGGAGTATCCGCCGGAGCGCGTCGCCGAGATCTGCGGGGTGGCCGACGATGACATTCGGCGCGCGGCCCGGCTGATCGGCACCGCGGATCGGCTGCTGTCTACTGTGCTGCAAGGGTTTTACCAGTCCCACCAGGCCACCTCAGCGGCCGTGCAAGTCAACAACATTCACCTCATCCGCGGCATGCTGGGCAAGCCGGGTTGTGGTGTGTTGCAGATGAACGGCCAGCCCACCGCGGAGAACACTCGCGAATGCGGCGCCGACGGCGACCTTCCAGGATTCCGCAACTGGGCCAACGACAGTCACGTCGCCGATCTGGCGCAGGTGTGGAACGTTGAGCCGCAACAGATTCCGCACTACGGGCCGCCCACCCACGCCATGCAAATGTTCCGCTTCGCCGAAGAAGGCACGCTGCAGATGCTGTGGGTCAGCGCGACCAACCCCGCGGTGTCGCTGCCTGAACTGGCGCGGATCCGCGACATCTTGTCTCAGACCCGGCTGTTTCTGGTGGTCCAGGACATCTTCATGACCGAGACCGCCGAACTGGCCGACGTGGTATTGCCTGCCGCGGCGTGGGGCGAGAAAACCGGCACGTTCACCAACGCTGACCGCACCGTGCACCTCTCCGAAAAGGCCGTCGAACCGCCGGGATCCGCGCGCCCCGACCTCGATATCTTCCTCGACTACGCGCGACGGATGGACTTCCGCGACAAAGACGGCGAGCCGCTTCCGGCGTGGACCGACGCCGAGTCGGCGTTCGAAGCGTGGAAGAAGTGCAGTGCCGGGCGGCCCCGCGATTACACCGGGCTGACCTATGACAAGCTTCGCGGCGGCAGCGGTGTCCAATGGCCTTGCAACGC
>NZ_JBATXN010000467.1:0-2158 GCF_049673265.1 Mycobacterium sp.
CCCTCGCCGTGGCGCCGGTGGCCGACGACGCCGGGCGCTGGCTGGATCTTTGCGCCGGGCCAGGCGGCAAGACCGCGCTGCTGGCCGCGTTGGGCGCGGCGTCGGGGGCCCGGATCACCGCGGTGGAACAGGCGCAGCACCGCGCCGACCTGGTTGCCCAAAACACCCGTGGCCTGCCGGTCGAGGTGTTGTGCGCCGACGGACGTCGCAGCGGCCTGGACCCGGGTTTCGACCGGGTGCTGGTCGACGTGCCCTGCACCGGGCTGGGCGCATTGCGGCGCAGGCCTGAGTCGCGCTGGCGGCGCCAGCCCGCCGACATCCCGGCGCTGACCCGGCTGCAACGCGAGTTGTTGGGTGCCGCGATTGAGCTGACCAGGCCCGGCGGCGTCGTGCTCTATGCCACCTGCTCGCCGCACCTGGCCGAGACGGTCGGCGTAGTCGGTGATGCGCTGCGACGCCATCCGGTCTCCGCGCTGGACGCGCGGCCGCTATTCGAACCCGTCGAAGATTTGGGGGAGGGCCCCTACGTTCAGCTGTGGCCGCACCGGCACGGCACCGACGCCATGTTCGCCGCGGCCCTGAAGGTGGATTGACCGCTGAGTGTGGGGTTGTGTCACGGATTCCGCCGAAAGGCGTGCATCAACCCCACACTCGGCGGCTGTCGTGCGATATCGCCAGACTAGGCTGAAGCCCATGTCAGGCAAGACCGACCGGCCATTGATCGCGCCGTCGATACTGGCCGCTGATTTCGCCCGGCTGGCCCACGAGGCCGCGGTCGTCGAAGGCGCCGACTGGTTGCACGTTGACGTCATGGACGCACATTTCGTGCCGAACCTAACGATCGGGTTGCCGGTAGTCGAAAGTCTGTTGGCGGCCAGCGACATTCCGATGGACTGCCATCTGATGATCGAGAACCCCGACCGATGGGCGCCGCCGTACGCCGAAGCGGGCGCCTACAACGTCACGTTCCACGCCGAGGCAACCGACAACCCGGTCGGCGTGGCCCGCGATATTCGCGCCGCCGGTGCCAAGGCAGGCCTGAGCATCAAGCCCGGCACTCCGCTGGAGCCTTACCTGGACATCCTCAAGGACTTTGACACTTTTCTGGTCATGTCGGTCGAGCCTGGTTTCGGCGGTCAGGACTTCATTCCCGAGGTGCTGAGCAAGGTCCGCACGGTACGCAAGATGGTCGACTCGGGTGAGTTGACGATCTTGATCGAAATCGACGGCGGCATCAATGCCGACACCATCGAGCAGGCCGCGGAGGCAGGTGTCGACTGCTTTGTCGCGGGCTCCGCGGTTTACGGTGCCGAGGATCCGGGCGTTGCGGTTGAGGCACTACGGCGACGGGCCGGTGCCGCGTCACCGCACCTACGCCGATGAGTGTGCAGGCGGCGGCCATCAGTTACGACGCCGCCATGCGACTTGCCGTCGAACACGCCGACCTGGTCAAGGGCAGCACTTATCCCAACCCGCCGGTCGGTGCAGTCATTCTGGACCGCGATGGCCGAGTCGCCGGCGCAGGCGGCACCCAACCGGCGGGCAGTGCGCATGCCGAGGTGGTGGCGCTGCGTCGGGCAGGGCGTCTGGCCGAGGGGGGCACCGCGGTGGTCACCTTGGAACCCTGCAACCACCACGGCAAGACCCCGCCGTGTGTGGACGCCCTGCTCGACGCGGGCGTCGCGTCGGTGGTGTACGCGGTCGCCGATCCGAACCCCACCGCCAGCGGCGGCGCAGCGCGACTTGCCGCCGCCGGAGTACATGTTGTCGGCGATGTGGAAGCCGACCTGGTCGCTGCCGGACCGCTGCGCGAATGGCTGCACAAGCAGCGCACCGGGTTGCCGCACGTGACATGGAAATACGCCACCAGCATCGATGGGCGCAGTGCGGCCGCGGACGGCTCAAGCCAGTGGATCACCAGCGCGGCCGCGCGCGCCGACCTGCACCGCCGCCGGGCAGCGGCCGACGCCATCGTGGTTGGCACAGGGACGGTGCTCACCGACGACCCGACGTTGACCGCCCGGGTGGCCAAAGCGAAACTGGCGGCTCGCCAACCGCTGCGTGTGGTTGTCGGCCACCGTGAAATACCTTCGGAAGCAAAGGTTCTCAACGACGACTCGCGGACGATGGTGATCCGCACCCGTGATCCGGCCGAAGT
>NZ_JBATXN010000468.1:0-6079 GCF_049673265.1 Mycobacterium sp.
TTGCCTTCGAGGTTCACCCGGATCAGGTTAGCTAGTGGCGTTGCGCCCAGACATACCAGGTCGAACACCGGCGGCCCGATCGCTGGTGTCATGTTGTGGCGCAGCGAATGGACGAAGCTGACGGCGAGTCTGGTGATCCGGTGCCCCAGGCTCCCCGTCGGTGTGCCTGCCCCGCGTGTAGTCGCCTTGCCACTCCACTTGCTCTCCCGCGGTGACCCTCGCCACCTGCTCGGCTTGCTTTGCCGGGTTACGTGAGCCGCGAAAAAGCTCATGCTTGCGCTGCAGTTCTTCGTCAGACTCGATGCGCCTGAGTTCGGGGGCGAACTCTTCGAGCTCGGCTCGACGCTGTGGGACGATCATGCAGATCGGCTCGTCGACCTCGAATCGCACCGGCATCATTTTGCGGGTGAGCTTCCAGCTCATGCTGAAACTCGCGCTTGCCCAGTCGGTTTCCACGACGCCCTCTAACGCGCACACGCCGTCCTTCGGATAGTTCGCCGGTCCGCGGACCAACAGGTTGTAGCCCGGCGGAGTGCGAAACAGCACCGGCAGATTCCAGGTCAGGGTCCCGTAACCGAAATGGCTGAGAGGCAGGAGCTGACCGGCATCGCGCTTATCGGGTGCGATGATCACGTCGACGCCGTTCTCATGACCCATCCAAGTAGCGGTGAACGCGCACGGATTGCGGAGCTCCCAGCCGCTCTGGTTGGCGATGAGCATCGGCAGACAGCGATTAGGCCAACCTGTGTTGGTCTCCAGCATCTTTCGCATCCACGTCCGGTTAGTCGATGCCGGGTGAATTTGCGGCGCATTGTCACGGGTGAGGAACCCGATCAGTGGACGGTCCGGCCCGTCGGACTTGTCGCTCATTAGACGCAGATTAGCTGGGGATATCCGGTGCCACAGACGTTGGAACTTCTTTCCCCAGAAACGTGGCGCACGTCATGCTCCGGCGGCGCCCAGCCTGTCATTTCCGCAGGGATGGCGCGAGGTGCTACGCTGCGCGGCAGTCGACATCCTTTAACGATCCGTCCAGAGAGGCGGAGAAGGAGGTCAAGATCTCGCATGGTTGCCGCGGGTGACGCCGCTTTGGGCCGCGAACTGATGTCGGCGGCCGACGTGGGCCGCACCATTTCCCGTATCGCGCATCAGATCATCGAAAAGACCGCGCTGGATAGTGCCGAGGCACCGCGCGTCGTGCTGCTGGGCATCCCGACCCGCGGTGTGATTCTGGCCAAGCGCCTGGCCACCAACATCGGCGAATACAGCGGTGTCGAAGTCGGCCACGGTGCTTTGGACATCACCCTGTACCGCGATGACCTGATGCAAAAGCCGCCCCGGCCGTTGGAGGCCACCTCGATTCCGGCCGGCGGCATCGACGACGCCCTGGTGATCCTCGTCGACGACGTGCTCTACTCCGGACGCTCGGTGCGCTCGGCGCTGGACGCGCTGCGCGACGTCGGCCGACCGCGGGTGGTTCAGTTGGCGGTGCTGCTCGACCGCGGCCATCGCGAGTTGCCGTTGCGCGCCGACTACGTCGGCAAGAATGTGCCCACCTCGCGCAGCGAGAGCGTGCACGTGCTGCTGGCCGAACACGACGGCCGCGACGGCGTGGTCATCTCCCGGGAGGATGCGCCATGAGCAGGCACCTACTTGCCGCCGGCGACCTGTCCCGCGCTGACGCCACCGCGATCCTCGACGATGCCGACCGGTTCGCGCAGGCTCTGATGGGCCGCGAGGTCCGCAAGCTGCCGACGCTGCGGGGCCGGACCGTGATCACGATGTTTTACGAAAACTCCACCCGCACCCGGGTGTCGTTCGAGGTCGCCGGCAAGTGGATGAGCGCTGACGTGATCAACGTCAGTTCCACCGGATCGTCAGTGGGCAAAGGCGAATCGCTGCGCGACACCGCGCTGACGCTGCGCGCGGCCGGCGCCGACGCGCTGATCATCCGGCACCCGGCATCGGGTGCGGCGCACCGGCTGGCCGACTGGACAGCCAGCGCTGAAGGTGGCCCTTCGGTGATCAACGCGGGCGACGGCACCCATGAACATCCCACCCAGGCGCTGCTGGATGCGCTGACCATCCGCCAGCGGCTCGGTGACATCGACGGCCGGCGGGTGGTCATCGTCGGCGACATCGTGCACAGCCGCGTCGCCCGTTCCAACGTCATGCTGCTGGCCACTCTGGGTGCCGAGGTCGTGCTGGTGGCGCCGCCGACCCTGCTGCCGGTCGGGGTTTCCGACTGGCCGGTCACCGTCTCCTACGATCTCGACGCCGAGCTGCCCGCCGCCGACGCGATGCTGATGTTGCGGGTACAGGCCGAGCGAATGAACGGCGGCTTCTTCCCGTCCGCGCGGGAGTATTCGGTGCGCTACGGGCTATCCGAACGGCGCCAGGCGATGCTTCCCGGTCACGCGGTGGTGCTGCATCCCGGCCCGATGCTGCGCGGTATGGAGATCTCCTCCTCGGTGGCTGACTCGTCGCAATCGGCGGTGCTGCAACAGGTTTCCAACGGGGTTCACGTGCGGATGGCGGTGCTGTTCCATCTGCTGGTAGGAACAGAGGCGGCCGACAAAGGGCTCGGCGGAAAAGAAGGCGCGGCATGAGCGTGCTGTTGCGCGGGGTCCGCCCGTACGGTGAGGGTGACCGGGTCGACGTGCTGGTCGACGACGGCCAGATCGCCGATATCGGCGCCGCGCTAACGATTCCAGACGATGCCGATGTCATCGACGCGACCGGGCAGATACTGCTGCCCGGCTTTGTCGATCTGCACACGCATCTGCGCGAGCCCGGCCGCGAATATGCCGAGGACATTGAAACCGGTTCGGCCGCTGCCGCTCTCGGCGGCTATACGGCGGTGTTCGCGATGGCCAACACCAACCCGGTCGCCGATAGCCCGGTGGTGACCGATCATGTCTGGCACCGCGGCCAGCAGGTCGGTCTGGTCGACGTGCACCCCGTCGGCGCCATCACCGTGGGGCTGGCCGGAACCCAGCTCACCGAGATGGGGATGATGGCCGACGGAGCCGCACAGGTGCGGATGTTCTCCGATGACGGCAAGTGCGTGTACGACCCGCTGGTGATGCGCCGCGCGCTGGAATACGCCACCGGCTTAGGCGTTTTGATCGCCCAGCACGCCGAAGAGCCCAGGCTTACCATGGGGGCGGTCGCACACGAAGGGCCCACCGCCGCCAAGCTGGGGCTGTCGGGCTGGCCGAGGGCCGCCGAGGAGTCCATCGTGGCCCGCGACGCCCTCCTGGCCCGCGACGCCGGCGCCCGGGTGCACATCTGCCACGCGTCCACCGCGGGAACCGTTGAGATCATCAGATGGGCCAAGTCCCAGGGTATTTCGATCACCGCTGAGGTAACCCCTCACCACCTGCTGCTTGACGACAGCCGGCTGGCCAGCTACGACGGGGTGAACCGGGTGAACCCGCCGCTGCGCGAAGCCGCCGACGCGCAGGCGCTGCGTCAAGCGCTGGCCGACGGGGTAATCGACTGTGTGGCCACCGATCACGCCCCGCACGCAGAACACGAGAAATGCGTCGAGTTCGCCGCGGCGTTGCCTGGCATGCTCGGGTTGCAGACCGCACTATCTGCGGTGGTCCAGACGATGGTCGTCCCTGGTCTGCTGACCTGGCGTGACGTAGCGCGGGTGATGAGCGAGAACCCGGCGCGCATCGCCGGGTTGCCCGACCACGGCCGGCCCTTGGAAATCGGTGAACCGGCCAACCTGACGGTGGTGGACCCCGACGCCACCTGGACCGTCGAGGGCCCCGAGTTGGCCAGCCGCTCGGCCAACACTCCCTACGAAGCGATGACGTTGCCCGCGACCGTGACCGCAACCTTGTTGCGCGGCAAGATCACCGCGCGCGACGGGAAGTGCCCCGCGTGAAGTCCGGAACACTGGTCGCATCGCTGATCATGGCCGCACTGCTGGCGGTGCTGATCGCGTTCATCATCCAGCTGATGATGCGTGGCTGGCGTGCGCGCGCCCGCCGGCAGGCCGCGCTGATCGGCACACTGCCGCCGATACCCGACATGGTCGGGTCGCCGACCGTCGGGGCCACCCGCGGTGTGTATGTCGGCTGCACGATTGCGCCCAGCTGGCACGAGCGGGTGGCGGTCGGCGATCTGGGCTACCGCAGTAAGGCGGTGCTGACCCGCTACCCGGAGGGAATCATGGTGCAGCGCAGCGGTGCAGGCCCGATCTGGATTCCGCAGGAGTCGATCACCGCCATCCGCACCGAGCGCGGCATGGTCGGCAAAGCCATGGCGAACAACGGCATCCTGGCCATCCGTTGGCGACTGCCGTCAGGCACCGAAATCGACCTCGGGTTTCGGGCGAACAACCGCGATGAGTACGCCAGTTGGCTGGAATCCCAGCAGGAGGGAGCCTCGTGACTAAAGCCCTGCTGGTCCTTGAAGACGGCCGAACGTTCACCGGAGCGCCGTTCGGTGCGGTCGGCGAAACGCTTGGCGAAGCAGTCTTTTCCACCGGCATGTCCGGCTATCAGGAAACCTTGACCGACCCCAGCTATCACCGCCAGATCGTGGTGGCCACCGCCCCGCAGATCGGCAACACCGGGTGGAACGGCGAGGACGCCGAAAGCCGCGGCGACAAGATCTGGGTCGCTGGCTACGCGGTACGCGATCCGTCGCCGCGCTCCTCGAACTGGCGGGCGACCGGGACGCTGGAGGACGAACTGATTCGGCAGCGCATTGTCGGGATCGCCGGCATCGACACCCGCGCGGTGGTCCGTCACCTGCGCAGCCGTGGCTCGATGAAGGCGGGTGTGTTCTCCGGTACTTCGCTGGCCCATCCCGACGAACTGGTGGCCCGGGTGCGCGGTCAGCAGTCGATGCTGGGAGCCGACTTGGCCGGGCAGGTCAGCACCGCGGGCGAGTACGTCGTCGAAGCCGAAGGGCCGCACCGGTTCACCGTGGCCGCGATCGATCTTGGGATCAAGACCAACACCCCGCGCAACTTCGCCCGGCGCGGAGTCCGCAGCCTGGTGCTGCCGTCGTCCGTGACCTTCGAGCAGGTCGCCGAGATGAAACCGGACGGTGTGTTTCTCTCCAATGGTCCTGGGGACCCCGCCACTGCCGACCACATCGTCGAGGTGACCCGTGCGGTGCTGGGCGCCGGAATCCCGTTGTTCGGCATTTGTTTCGGCAACCAGATCCTGGGCCGGGCGCTGGGCCTGTCCACCTACAAGATGGTGTTCGGTCACCGCGGCATCAACATTCCGGTGATGGACCACGCCACCGGGCGGGTCGCGGTGACCGCGCAGAATCACGGCTTCGCCTTGGAGGGAGAAGCCGGCCAAACCTTCGACACTCCGTTCGGCCAGGCGGTGGTCAGCCACACCTGCGCCAACGACGGCGTCGTCGAGGGCGTCAAACTTGCTGATGGGAAAGCTTTTTCGGTGCAATATCACCCGGAGGCCGCGGCCGGCCCGCACGACGCGGAATACCTGTTCGACCAGTTCGTCGACCTGATGGCAGGGGAGAACCGCTAGTGCCACGGCGTACCGACCTGCGACATGTCCTGGTGATCGGCTCCGGGCCGATCGTGATTGGGCAGGCCTGCGAATTCGACTACTCGGGCACCCAGGCCTGCCGGGTGCTGCGGGCCGAAGGCCTCGAGGTCAGCCTGGTCAACTCCAACCCGGCCACCATCATGACCGACCCCGAATACGCCGACCACACCTACGTCGAGCCGATCACCCCGGGCTTCGTCGAACGGGTGATCTCCCAGCAGGCCGAGCGGGGCAACAAGATCGATGCGCTGCTGGCCACCCTGGGCGGGCAGACCGCGCTCAACACGGCAGTCGCGCTTTACGAGAGCGGGGTGTTGGAGCGCTACGGCGTCGAGCTGATCGGCGCTGATTTCGACGCCATCCAGCGCGGCGAGGACCGGCAGCGGTTCAAAGACATCGTCGCCAAGGTGGGCGGTGAATCAGCGCGCAGCCGTGTGTGTTTCACCATGGACGAGGTTCGCGAGACGGTCGCCGAACTTGGGCTTCCGGTCGTGGTTCGGCCGTCGTTCACGATGGGCGGTCTGGGCTCGGGC
>NZ_JBATXN010000469.1:0-3317 GCF_049673265.1 Mycobacterium sp.
GCCGAGCACCAGGCCATCGTGCGCGATGTGCTGGCTGCCGGTGACTTCTGGGGCGGCGCCGGTTCGGTGGCCTGCCAGGAGTTCATCACCCAGTTGGGCCGCAACTTCCAGGTCATCTACGAACAAGCCAACGCCCACGGCCAAAAAGTGCAAACCGCCGGCAACAACATGAACACCACCGACAACGCCGTCGGCGGCAGCTGGGCATAACAAGCCTTCGAGATACGCCAACATCGTTGGCGTTACTGGTAATTCGCGACGCCCCAGGGCGATCAGCATCAGCGGGGCTCTGCAGCGCGCGCTCGTATCGTCGCCGCCGCGTTGGAGATCTACCCGGACGTAAGAGATACCGCTGGTACCGGCTAACCTTGACGCACCCCACGTTGCAAGGAGCGTCCATGGAAGGGTTTGCCGGAAAGGTAGCCGCGATCACTGGCGCCGGTTCAGGTATCGGCCAGGCGTTAGCCCTTGAGCTCGGCCGCTCCGGCGCCACCCTGGCGATCAGCGATGTCGACCTCGAGGGGCTCGCGCAGACCGAAGAACGGCTGAACGACATCGGTGCGCCGGTCCGGGCCGACCGACTCGACGTCACCGAACGGGAGTCCTTCCAGGCCTACGCTGACCAGATCAACGAGCATTTCGGCAAGGTCAACCAGATCTACAACAACGCCGGGATTGCGTTCACCGGCGACATCGAGATCAGCCATTTCAAGGACATCGAACGGGTGATGGACGTCGACTTCTGGGGCGTCGTCAACGGCACAAAGGCCTTCCTGCCGCATCTGATTGCCTCCGGCGACGGCCACATCGTCAACGTGTCCAGCCTTTTCGGGCTTATGTCGATGCCTGGGCAAGCCGCATACAACGCCGCCAAATTCGCAGTGCGTGGCTTTACCGAAGCCTTGCGTCAAGAAATGACGCTCAACGGCCACCCGGTCAAGGTGACGTCCGTGCACCCCGGCGGCATCAAGACCCCGATCGCCCGCAACGCCACCGCCGCCGAAGGGGTGGACCCCGAGAAGATGGCAAGGTTCTTCGACAAGCGGCTGGCTAGCACCACCCCGGGGCGGGCGGCCGAAATCATCCTGGAAGCTGTCGCCAAAAACCGGGCCCGGGTGTTGGTCGGCCCAGACGCCAAGGTGCTGGACGCCATCGTGCGAATAACCGGATCCGGGAGCTACCAGCGGCTGTTCCGCCCGGTGGTGGCCCGGCTGAAGCCGCCGTCGCGCTAGCGCGCCTAGCGCCCAAGCGGGTGTTCGCTCAGCCACCCGTCGGCCACCACTTGCGGGTCGGCACCGCCGATCACTTGCCGGCGCATGTCAACCAGCGCGGCGGTGTCCAGGACGCCCGCCACCTCGTTGACCGCCAGCAGCTGCCGATCACTCAGCCCGTTGCGGCGGTACAGCGGCACCACGTTCTCGGCCTCCACCAGCGCCGGCTTGCCGTCGGTGAGCACCACCAGATCGGCTGGCACGCCCGGGTCGGTGGTTGTGGTCCACGCCGCAGTCACCATTCGGTCCCGCAGTGCGGCGAAAAGTGTTGCGTCGTCTGGGAATTCGCGAGCCGCGGGCAGCCGGCAGCTGCCCACCGCCGACGGCGTCGATGCCCGGGCGATCGATCCGATCACCAGGCCGTCACAGTGGTGTGGCAGCGTGCCCAGATCAGTGCCGCCCCAGCTTTTGGCGGTCGTCTCAGTGACTGCCAGCGCCGGCTTGTCCTCGGCGGCGGTGGTGTAATCACCGGCGGCGATCCCCTCGGGTAGCGCACCCACCATCGCCTTGTACACCTGCGCGTCGGACCGGACGGTGGTACCGGGCTGAAATCGCTGCAGCACCCGGCCGGTGAAGCCAGGCACGACAACGACTGCACCCGCGTCGAGTTTGGTCAGTGGGTCGGGCGCCAGCTCTGTGCGGGTCGGGAACCCGTAGGAGCGCAGCGCCCCGGTGTAGATATCGGCGAGCAGCACCGACTCAGCGCCGGGACGGGATCCGACCACCAGCTCAGCCGATCGGGGCGGCGTGCTGTGCGCGCAAGCCGTCATCGCCAGCGCCGCTGCGAGCGCCAGTGCAGTCACCCTTCCGGTGATCACTCGGTGGGATCTGCGGCGGCAGCCACCGCGGCAGCAACCGCGGGCGCAACCCGTGGGTCCAGCGGGCTCGGGACGATCCGGTCGCGCGCCAGGTCGTCGGCGACAACGGAGACGATCGCCTCGGCCGCGGCGATCTTCATCTTCTCGGTAATCCGACGAGCACCGGCATCGAGCGCACCGCGGAAAACGCCAGGGAAGGCCAGCACGTTGTTGATCTGGTTCGGGAAATCGCTTCGCCCGGTGGCGACGATCGCCGCGTGCCGGGCGGCCGCGTCCGGATGGACCTCGGGGTCGGGGTTGGACAGCGCAAACACGATGCCGTCGGGCGCCATCGAGGCGACCAACTCCTCGGGCACCACCCCGGCCGACACCCCCAGAAAGACGTCGGCGCCCTTGAGCGCCTCGATCATGCCGCCGGTGAGCCCCTCGGGGTTCGTGCGCTTTGCCAGGTCGTCCTTGACGGGAGTCAGACCGTCGCGGCCGGGATGCAGAATGCCCTGGGAGTCCAACACCGTGATGTGCGAAATACCAACGGACATCAGGATATTCGCGCAGGCGACGCCGGCCGCTCCGACACCGGAGATCACCATACGCAACGATTGCATGTCGCGGCCGAGCACTTTTGTGGCGCCGATCAGCGCCGCCAACACCACAATCGCGGTGCCGTGCTGATCGTCGTGCATCACCGGACAATCCAGCGCCTCGATCAGCCGACGTTCGATCTCGAAGCAGCGCGGCGCGGAAATGTCCTCCAGGTTGACCGCACCGAACGTCAGCCGCAGCCGCACCAGCGTGTCGACGATCTCGTCGGGATCCTTGGTATCCAACACGATGGGAATCGAGTCCAGGTCGGCGAACGCCTTGAACAGCGCGCTTTTGCCTTCCATCACCGGCAGCGCGGCCGCGGGGCCGATATCACCGAGGCCGAGCACCGCGCTGCCGTCGCTGACCACGGCCACCAACCGGTTCGCCCAGGTGTAGCGCGCGGCCAGGGTGTGGTCGGCGGCGATCGCCCGGCTGACTTGCGCGACGCCCGGGGTATAGGCGATCGACAGTGCACGCTGGGTGTCCAGCGGGGACCTCAACTGCACGGAAAGCTTGCCGGCGATGTGCGCTTCGAAGATCTCTTCGTCTTCAAGCACGATGGGCTGACCCGTCACCGGGGAGCCTTCCGTTGCTCGGGATGCGCTTTCGGACACGGCCCCAGGGTACTGTGCTGGATCTTTAG
>NZ_JBATXN010000470.1:0-3237 GCF_049673265.1 Mycobacterium sp.
TGCCCGAGGCGTTTGCGGTTGCCCGTGAAGCGGCGTGGCGGGTGCTGGACCAGCGCCCGTTCGACGTGCAGGTGATGGGCGCCGCTGCGCTGCACTTCGGCAATGTCGCCGAGATGAAGACCGGTGAAGGTAAAACCCTGACCTCGGTGTTGCCGGCCTACCTCAACGGCATCGGCGGCCAGGGCGTGCACATCGTCACCGTCAACGACTACCTGGCCAAGCGCGACAGCGAGTGGATGGGCCGGGTGCACCGCTTCCTGGGCCTAGACGTCGGGGTGATCCTGGCGCAGATGACGCCCGACGAGCGGCGCATCGCCTATGCGGCCGACATCACGTACGGCACCAACAACGAGTTCGGGTTCGACTATCTGCGCGACAACATGGCCCATTCGCTGGAAGAGTGCGTCCAGCGCGGCCATAACTTCGCGATCGTCGACGAGGTCGACTCGATCCTGATCGACGAAGCCCGCACTCCGCTGATCATTTCTGGGCCCGCCGAGGGTGGCTCCAACTGGTACACCGAGTTCGCCCGGCTGGCGCCGCTGATGGAGAAAGACGTCCACTACGAGGTCGACCTGCGCAAGCGCACCGTCGGCGTGCACGAGCTTGGCGTGGAATTCGTCGAAGACCAGCTCGGCATCGACAACCTCTACGAGGCCGCCAACTCGCCGCTGGTCAGCTACCTGAACAACGCCCTGAAAGCCAAGGAGCTCTTCGCCCGCGACAAGGACTACATCGTGCGCGACGGCGATGTGGTCATCGTCGACGAGTTCACCGGCCGGGTTCTGGTCGGGCGGCGCTACAACGAGGGCATGCACCAGGCCATCGAGGCCAAAGAGCGCGTCGAGATCAAGGCCGAGAATCAGACGCTGGCCACGATCACGTTGCAGAACTACTTCCGGCTCTACGACAAGCTCTCCGGGATGACCGGGACCGCGCAAACCGAGGCCGCCGAGCTGCACGAGATCTACAAGCTCGGCGTGGTGAGCATCCCGACCAACATGCCGATGATCCGCACCGACCAGTCCGACCTGATCTACAAGACCGAGGAAGCCAAGTACATCGCCGTCGTCGACGACGTCAGCGAGCGCTACGAGGAGGGCCAGCCGGTGCTGATCGGTACCACCAGCGTGGAGCGCTCGGAGTACCTGTCGCGCCAGTTCCAGAAGAGGCGCATCCCGCACAACGTGCTCAACGCCAAATACCACGAGCAAGAGGCCGGAATCATCGCCGAGGCCGGCCGGCGCGGCGCCATCACGGTCGCCACCAACATGGCCGGCCGCGGCACCGACATCGTGTTGGGCGGCAACGTCGACTTTCTCACCGACCTGCGGCTGCGCGCGCGAGGCCTCGACCCGGTGGAAACACCCGACGAGTACGAGCAGGCGTGGCACGAGGAGCTGCCTTTGGTCAAGGCCGAGGCCCACGAAGAGGCCGAGGAAGTGATCGAGGCCGGCGGCCTGTACGTGCTGGGTACCGAGCGGCACGAGTCGCGACGCATCGACAACCAGCTGCGCGGTCGCTCCGGTCGCCAGGGCGACCCCGGTGAGTCCCGCTTCTATCTGTCGCTGGGCGATGAGTTGATGCGCCGCTTCAACGGCGCGGCGCTGGAAACGTTGCTGACCCGGCTTAACCTGCCCGACGACGTGCCCATCGAAGCCAAGATGGTGACCCGCGCTATCAAGAGCGCGCAGACCCAGGTCGAGCAGCAGAACTTCGAGGTCCGCAAGAACGTCCTCAAATACGACGAGGTGATGAACCAGCAGCGCAAGGTCATCTACGAGCAGCGCCGCCGCATCCTCGAAGGCGAGAATTTGCAGGAGCAATCGCACGACATGCTCGTCGACGTGATCACCGCCTACGTGGACGGGGCAACCGCCGAGGGTTACTCCGAGGACTGGGAACTCGAGAAGCTCTGGGAGGCGCTGAAGACGCTGTATCCGGTCGGCATCGACCACACAAACCTGATCGACTCCGAGGCGATCGGCGAGCCCGGTGAGCTCACTCGCGAGGAACTGCTCGACGCGTTGATCGAAGATGCCGAACGCGCCTACGCGGTGCGGGAGGCCGAGCTGGAGGAACTCGCCGGCGAGGGCGCGATGCGCCAGCTGGAACGCAACGTGTTGCTCAACGTCATCGACCGCAAGTGGCGTGAGCACCTCTATGAGATGGACTACCTCAAAGAGGGCATCGGGCTGCGCGCGATGGCGCAACGCGATCCACTGGTGGAGTACCAGCGCGAGGGCTACGACATGTTCATCGGCATGCTCGAGGGCCTCAAGGAAGAGTCGGTCGGCTTCTTGTTCAATGTCTCAGTCGAGGCGGTACCGGCCCCGCAGGTGGGACCGGTCTTGGAAACGGGGGAAGTGCCCGAGGGTCTGGCGGAGTTCGCCACAGCTGCGGCGGCCAGCGCACAGCAGCGGGCTACCGGTGGGTCAGCCCGATCGCATGAGCCCGCAACTGCTTTGCGCGCCAAAGGAATTCAGACCGAATCCCCTGAATTGACGTATTCTGGGCCCGCCGAGGACGGTTC
The DNA here is from genome assembly GCF_049673265.1 of Mycobacterium sp. Classification (GTDB taxonomy): domain Bacteria; phylum Actinomycetota; class Actinomycetes; order Mycobacteriales; family Mycobacteriaceae; genus Mycobacterium. The sequence continues at coordinate 2,534 of NZ_JBATXN010000470.1, forward strand.
TGCGCAAGTGCAGGGCAACGGTGACGCGCAGCAGGCGGCGGCCGGGGGCGGGGGCACTCGGCGCGAGCGGCGCGAAGCCGCGCGCCGGCAGGGCCGCCATGCCAAACCGTCGAAATCTGCCAAACGGCGGTAGCGGCAAGTGGACGTCAAAGAGGTGCTGCTGCCCAGCATCGGCGTGCGATACGAGTTCACCAGCCACAACGGCGAGCGGATCGGAATCATCGCGCGGCGCGGCGGCGAATTCGACGTGGTCCGGTACGCGCGTGACGATCCCGATCAGGCCCAGCCGATCTTTCACTTCACCGATGAGGAGGCCGAGGCGGTCGCCCAGATTCTGGGTGCACCCCGGATCGCCGAGCGGTTCACCGAGCTGACCCGCGAAATACCTGGGCTGGAGGCCGGTCAGGTCCACATCCGGGCGGGCACCCCTTTCGCAGACCGGCCACTCGGGGACACCCGGGCCCGCACCCGCACCGGCGCGTCGATCGTGGCGATCGTGCGCAACGACGAGGTGCTGGCGTCGCCGGGGCCGAGCGAAATGCTGCATGCAGACGACGTACTGGTGGTGGTCGGCACCGAAGATGGCATCGCCAAGGTCGTCCAACTCGTCGATAACGGCTGAGCCCCGTGCAGATTTCGGCGCCGCTCCTACTGCAGCTCGGCGCCGTCCTCACCGCGCTTGCGTTGCTGGGGGCGGTGGCTCG
>NZ_JBATXN010000471.1:0-4020 GCF_049673265.1 Mycobacterium sp.
CACTATGGGTTTCTGGGTATCGAACCGGATCAACCGGTGCCGGATTGGTTCTGCGAATCGGCCGATCTGGCCGAGTTGGGCGCCAAGACCGGTATCGATCCTGACGGGTTGACCCGCACGATCGAGAACTTCAACCGCAATGCGCTCGCTGGATCGGATCCCGACTTCGGCCGTGGCTCAAGCGCATACGACGGCTACTGGGGCGATGACCGTGCGACGACGCTAGCCGGCAAGACACTCGGGCCCGTCGACACCGCGCCGTACTACGCGGTCCCGGTCTCGGTGGGTGCGATGGGAACCAAGGGTGGTCCGCGCACCGACCGCGACGGCCGGGTCTTGCACGTCAGCGGGGCGCCGATACCGGGCTTGTTCGCCGCAGGTAACGCGATGGGCGGCGTCACCGGACGGGCCTACGGCGGCGCAGGCGGAACGATCGGCCCAGCAATGGTTTTCGGCTTCCGCGCTGGTTATCTTGCCGCGACCGGGAAACCGGTCGATTAGCTGAACGCCGCGGTGATGGCCGCCAAGTCGAAGTAGTCGCGCCACGCCGCAATCTTGCCGTCGTGCACCTCGAACACACCCATCACCGGCAGCGGGACTTCTCCGCCGTCCTTGCGGCGCATCACGTCGGTGCGTTCGTTCATCACGACCGTGCCATCGCTGACCTGTCGGTGCACTTGGAAGTCGATGCCGTCGACCACGGCGACGAACCCCGCGATGAACTGCTGGATCGCCTCGCGACCCTGCACTGGATCCATGGGGATGTTGTGGTAGACGGCGTCTTCGGTGAAATAGCCGGCCAACTCTTCGGGGTTCGGGGATGACCACAGCTTGCAGAATTCGGTTACCAGCTCTTCGGCGGAACGCGTCATGGCTTCATGGAACACGTTGCGAGCCAGCAAATCAAGACCGTGGCATCAGCTGAAGGTGACGACGACCTTATCGGCGGCACCGGGTGTAGTGGCAACCCGTAACGCCTCCTCCACGTCGTCGAACGGTAAGGTGTGACTCACAATCACGGCATACTTTTCCCAATTGGCGATGATGTCCTGTGTCACTTCGAAAATCTCGCTCGGATAGCCCATCGAGCCGACGATGGTGACTTCATTGCTCATCACGTTGAGAAAGTCAACGGATACCGGTTCTTTGTGGACGGCGACGACCACGACCTTGGCGCCGGCCTTGGCGGCCGCCAGGGCGGCATTGATCACCGCAGGCGCGCCCGCGGCGTCGAGATAGATGTCGGTCGCGGCCTTACCGGGGAAAATCGACGCGCCTGGGCCGTGGATGTCGATCAGGCGTTGCGCGACGTCTTCGTCCGCGGAGTTGATGACCGCGTCGGCACCCACTTTGAGGGCTTTCTCCAGCCGTGACTGGATCATGTCGACCGCGGTGATATGTCGTACGCCAGACGATTTGAATCCGATTATCGCGCCCAAGCCGATCGGCCCTGCTCCGAATACCGCAACCTTGTCCGAGGATTTGGGTGCAGCCTGGTTTACGCCATGTCGCGCAACAGCCATCGGCTCGTTAAGCGCTGCCACTTCGAAAGGTATGTGGTCGGGCACGACCTCGAGACTTTTGCCACGCACAGCGTCCTCGATGAGCAGGTAGTCCGCCAGAGCGCCGGTCGGGCCACCATTGCCAATGATGCCGCTGGGCGCGGCCATCGGATTAATCACCACATGGTCGCCCACCGATATGCCGGTGACATCTCGACCGACTTCGACGACTTCGCCCGCGGGCTCGTGGCCGAGCGGCATCTTTCCCTGTCGCGGCGGCATCCCGCCCAACGAGATGTACAACGCGTCCGATCCGCAGATACCGCAGGCCCGCATCTTCACCAGGACATCGCTACGACCAGGCGTGGGCTTCGGTAGCTCGACGATCTGCGTCTGCCCCGGCGCTGTCACGATCGAGGCTCTCATCGGTCGGCGAGTGCCTTCGCGAGATCGATTGTGCCGGTTTTGATTGCCGCGATGACTCCGCCGTCGACCAGCAGGTCGGTGCCGGTGATGAAGGAAGCCGACGGCCCGAGCAGAAACTCGGTGGCAGCGGCAATGTCTTCGGGTGTGCCAAAACGGCGCAGTCCGGAGTTGTCGACCATGGCCTGCATGAGCGCGCCCGATTCGCTGCTCAGCTCCAATCGGCCCATCGCCGTGGAGATGACACCCGGGCTGATGCAGTTGATCCGCGCGCCACGTTCACCCCAGGATGCGGCCGCCGCTGCCACCCGGATTTGGTTGGCGCGCTTGGCGAATGGATAGGCGATCCGGCTGTCGCTGATGTTCGAGCACGCTTCGAGGCCGAGCAGCTCGTCGGTGGGAGCACTCGCCAGCAGCCGCTCGACGTCCGGATCAAGCGCGGGCTGCATGTGGCCGGCCATGCTGGCGATGACGACTGCGGCGCCGCCGGGCTCGATCACCGAGCCGAACTCGTCGATAGTCAACGCGACCCCCAGCAAGTCGACAGCCAGCACCGCCTCCGCGGATGCTTGTTGCGGCGAAAGTCCTGCAGTATGAACAACAGCCGTGACACGCCCCGCTTCACCGGCGAGCTTTGCGACGGCGGCCACCGAACCGCGGGAGGTGACGTCGACTTCCCGGGTCAGCACCCGATGCCCGTCGCTGCTGAGCCCCTCTGCGGCGTTGTTGAGAACTGCGCCGCTAATGTCCGCCAGCACAATCGTGCGTCCCGCCCCGACACGGCGGGCTACCGACAGCCCCATCCCGCCGGCGCCGATGATGACCAGAACCTCGTTAGTCGTTGATGTCACGCGTCTTCTCCTCTGCGGCGCAATGGGGCTGGGGTTGGGGGGCTAGCAGCTGTTCGGCCGCGGTGTAGGGATCGCCGCAGCCCTCGGCCACCGACTCCGCAAGTCGATCGAGTTGCGGGTGCGTCCGCAATCGGGTCTGCGCCAGCGAAAGGATCTGTGCCCGCGCGCGGGCCGCTCGCCGAGCGGGGGTGTCGCTGCGGTGGTGCGCGTCGATCGCCTCCATCAACTCCGGTAGGCCTTCGCCTTTTGCGGCGATGAGGCTGACGATCGGCGACTTGGTTTCGGCGCGAAGATCGCGGACGGTCTGCTCGGCGCCTTCCCGGTCGGCCTTGTTCACCGCCACGATGTCGGCGACCTCGAGTAGGCCGGCCTTGGCGGCCTGGACCGCGTCGCCGGCGCCGGGATTGAGGATGACCACAGTCGGGTCCGCGACTGCTGCAATCTCGATTTCGGACTGCCCCACACCAACGGTTTCCAGCATGATCACGTCATAGCCCAGCGCCCCGAGCAGCCGGATGGCTGCGGGGACGGCTGCGGCGAGCCCACCCAGGTGGCCCCGCGTGGCCACTGAACGGATCAGCACATCGGGGTCGTTGATGTGCGCGGCCATCCGAATTCGATCGCCGAGCAACGCACCGCCGCTAAACGGCGACGACGGGTCGACGGCCAGCACCGCCACCCGTAGCTCGCGCTGCCGATAAGCGCTTACCAACGCCGCGATCGTCGTCGACTTGCCCGCCCCGGGCGGACCGGTGATCCCGACGACCAGAACCGGCGACGGACCGAGGCTGGCCAGCACCTCGTCGCGGCGCTCGCCTTCGACCAGGCTGAGCAGCCGGCCCGCGGCCCGCGGGGAACCGCCACGGGCGGCCGCGATCAGTTCAGCGATGCTCATCTCATGATCATGCCGTGGGAACCTCGATGACCACGGCTTCTCTCCAATTCGGCGAGCGGGGACGCGAGGCACCCGCGGCGGTATGAGAACATTATTCTCTCTGTTTGAGAGTAAGAGTTGCAAGAAAGGGAAGTCTGATGCAAATCAGCGGTAGCTCGGCGATCGTCGTTGGCGGCGCCGGTGGGCTGGGTGAGGCAACGGTTCGGCGGCTGAGCGCGGCGGGAGCCAAGGTGGTGATCGCCGATCTGGCCGACGACAAGGGCAAGGACCTGGCCGACGAGCTTGGTGCCCGCTATGTCCGGACCGATGCCACCAACACCGACGACGTGAACGCCGCGCTGGCCGAAGC
>NZ_JBATXN010000472.1:0-5952 GCF_049673265.1 Mycobacterium sp.
CCACGTGGCGCTGCAGCGCCACGTGGTGGGCGACCAGGGTGAATCGCTGCAGGTCGTCGCCGACCCAGTGGAAGCCACTACGGAGCGTCTCATGTCGTCGGGTCCACAACTGCAGCGTGGATTCCAGGATGTCGAGATCGACATAACCCTGGATGTCGAACGCAGTGCCCACCCAGATTGGGATGTGCCGGCCGAGTTGGCGAAAGGCTCGGGCGGTCCGGATGTGCGCCTCCTGGATGTACGCCGGGGGTCGGGAGTCCCCAGGCGCGTCGTCTGCTGCGGCGACAGTAGCCGGGTGCAGCGTCCACTCGATGAGTCGTCCGGCGCGGGCGTCGCAGCGCAGAATGTCAGTGACCTTCACTAGGCCTCCGTTCACTTTCCCCTCGGTCTGGATCCGCCGAAGAATATCGCTTTTTGATCATATTCTGACTGGGTAAACTACCTCTGAGCTGGGGCAATAGAAGTTTCTGACGCTTCCAACACCGGTGCCGGGAGGGCACCTCGTGGACGCGATTGTTGCATAGTGCCTCGTAGACGACGCTCCCCTGACGGGAGCGGTGCGCCGGAATGGGCGACGGCCTCGACGGGTACGGTCGCTCCCGCGATCTCATGGCCGGAAGGCCGCTGTGCGAAGGAGACGAGGATGACAAATCATGCATCCGGCAACGTCGCTGCCGCCGCTGCGGAGGCCGCACTGGTCGGTCAGGTCGTCGACTTCGTCAGGTGGGTCGGGGACGGCCGCAAGCTCACCCAGAAGGGAGCGCTCCCCCTGGCCGATGCCCGGGTGCTCGTCGACCGGTTGGGCACCGGGGACGAAATCGATCCCGCGATCGGCGAGCGGGTGTTCAAGACAAAGTCCAGCGTGGAGCTGCTGGGTCTGGGCCTGATCGTGGAGTGGGCCAAGGCAGCGCGGCTGGTGCGGGTCGTTCGGGGGCGGCTGGTGCCGGTCAAGAAGGCCGCCGCGCTGCTCGAGCGCCCGGCGGAGCTGTGGATGACGCTGTTTGAAGCTTTCGGGGGGCGGCTGGGCACCGCGTTCCTGCCCGCGGGATGGGGCGAGTCATTCATGCGCCGTGAATTTGACGTCGGCGCCGACGCGCTGCTGTCCACGCTGCACGGCCGGGATGGTGTGGTCGGCCTGGAGCAGCTGTGCAACCTGGCGTGGGACGCCGTGACGGCGCACTACGTGCTCGATGACGCCACCGAGCAGCAGCTGGCTACGGCCCGTCGGATGAACGACCGCGACGTCCGGCGCACGCTCGCGGCGCTGGCCCGGCTGGGTGCCGTGACGCTGACCGAAGACTCCGCCGAGCTGACCGCGATCGGCCGGTGCGGGACTCGTCGCATGCGGGGAGAGCCCGAGCCCGGTGATCCCGTCCACCAGATCACCGTCACGCTGGCCGATATCACGGAGCCACGAGTGTGGCGGCGGCTGCTGATCCCGGACGCGATGCCGCTCAGCCGGCTCCACGACGTGATCCAGACAGCGATGGGCTGGCAGGACTACCACCTGCACAGCTTCACCGACGGCAGGTGCACCTACGGACCCTCGAATCCGGAACTGGAGTTGGATTTCGTCGACGAGCGCTCCGTGCGGTTCGGCGATCTCGACATCGAGAGTGGCCTCATCAGCTACACCTACGACTTCGGCGACGGATGGGAGCACGAGATCGTCGTCGAGACGGCCGGGGTAGCCGAACCGGGCAAGCATTACCCTCAATGCGTCGACGGTGAGGGCGCTTGCCCGTCAGAGGACTGTGGCGGCCCGCCGGGTTACGAGCATCTCCGGGAGGTCCTCGCCGACCCGGGCGACGAGGAGCACGACGACATGGTGACGTGGTTGGGCCTTGACCACGCCTGCGAGTTCAATCCGGCCGCGTTCGACGTCGAAGCGGTGAACCGCAGGCTTGTCGCGGAGGCGATCAAGATGACAGTCCCCTTTTAAAACGGTGGGATGTCGTCCCTGGAGTCGGGTTCCGCCGGTGGTCGGGATCGAGGTATGGGTTCGGGCAGCTGCGCCCAGATCTGCGAGTCTTCCCAGCCGGTGTCCTCGGGGATTCGTATCGGGATTGGCGGGCGGTCGGGGGCAAGAGGATCGGGTAGTGGTTCGAGGATTGGGGGTGGTCGGCGGTGATAACTGTGGCCCAGGCGGCTGGTCCAGACGAGCCTCGAAAAATGACACACATTTGGATCAGCCTCGCCCAGAAGCTTAGTCCATGAGCACCGTACCCACCGCCGACGTCCACGCCCGTAGTGCACGCCCAGTTCGTGTAGCTGGTCGCGTTGTGCGGTGAGGTCTTGTTCGTCGCTGGAGCAACGGGCGTGGCCGATCAAGCTACCGAACACGATCGATGTGTAACGGATAGCCGCCGCTTGGTGAGAATCAATGCGTACCAGCTATGTGAGACTCCGCTGGTCCAGCTCAGGTCCGTGTCCGCGGTCGTGTGTAAGGGCGTCCGGTTGGGTTTCGGCTTGCGAGACGCCGCCGAGGTGGCGTTGCTGCTGCCTCCATGGAAAGCAACAGCGGCGCTCGTCAGTCGGCGCTCGTCAGTCGGCGCTCGTCGGCGATGCGCCGTACTCCTCATCGGTGACGTGCCGGCCCCATGTGACGGGGCTGCCGGACTCGTCATTCTGCTGCATCGCGATGTGGACCATGAACCGGCTCGGGGCCGCGCCGTGCCAATGGTTCTCCTCTGGCTCAAAGAACACGCGGTCGCCAGGACGGATGATCTCGACCGGACCGCCCTCGCGCTGGCATAGCCCCATCCCCTCGGTGACGAAGATCGTCTGGCCGTGTGGGTGGGTGTGCCAGGCGGTGCGCGCGCCGGGCGTGAAGTGCACGGCGGCGGCGGCGAACGTTGAGCTGCCGGCGGGCGCGGCGACGGCGTCGATGTAGACGTCGCCGGTGAACCAGTCGGCGGGGCATTTCTGGGTGTTGATGCTGCTTCGGGTGACCTGCATGAGGGCTCCCTTCCCGTTCGGGGTCAGGCGGTCTGGCCGCCGTCGACGACCATGGCGTGACCGATCGTGAACGCTGCTTCATCGGAGCAGAGCCACAGAACTGCGGCCGCGATCTCGTCCGGCTTGCCCATCCGGCCGATCGGCTCCTGGGCGATGACGGCGGCACGGCCTTCGTCGGTGTCGCCGGTGAACCGGCGCATCATCTCGGTGTCGATGATGCCGGGGCAGATGGCGTTGATGCGGATGTTCGAGGCGGCGTAGTCCAGCGCGGCCGACTTGGTGAGGCCGATGAGGCCGTGCTTGGTGGCGGCGTAGGCGGCCTGGCCTTTGAACCCCTTGACGCCCGCGCCGGACGACGTGTTGACGATCGCGCCGCCACCGTGCTGGAGCATGAGCTCGATCTCGTGCTTCATGCTCAGGAAAGCGCCGCGGAGGTTGACCGCCACGAGGCGGTCCCACTCGTCGTCGCTGATCTCGGCGGCCGGCTTGATCGGCTGCTCGATGCCCGCGTTGTTGAAGGCGATGTCGAGGCGGCCGAACCGCTCCACCGCGGCGTCCAGTGCCGCTTTGATGTCGTCGGCGCGCGTGACGTTGCAGGACACGGCGAGCGACTGGCCGCCGTCCTGCTCGATCATGCGAGCCGTCTCTTGGTTGCCGTCGGTTGCGACGTCGGCGACCACGACGCTCGCACCTTCGCGCCCGAACGCGAGTGCGGTAGCGCGGCCGATGCCGCTGGTCGCTCCGGTGACGAACGCGACCTTCCCGTCGAAGCGGCCGCTCATGGGGTCACCATGACCTTGATGGCCTCGCGGTCGGCCATGGCGCGGTAGCCATCGGAGACGCCGTCCAGGCCGACGTTCCGGTCGAATACGCGGCCGGGCTCGATGCGGCCCGCCAGCACGTCGGGCAGCAGCTCGTCCAGGTACGCCCGCACGGGCGCGGGGCCGCCGCCGATGGTGATGTTGCCGAAGAACGCCGGCAGCGAGCCGGGGATCTCGGTATGCTGCGGCACGCCGACGCGGCCGACCGCGCCACCGGGGCGCGCGATGCCGATCGCGGTGTCCATCGACGCGCCGTGACCGACGCACTCCAGCACCGAGTGGACGCCCTCGCCGCCGGTGAGTTCGCGGACGCGTTCGACGGCCGCCTCGCCACGCTCGGAGACGACGTCGGTCGCGCCGAACTCGCGGGCCAGCGCGATTCGGTCGTCGTGGCGGCCCATGATGATGATCTGCTCGGCGCCGAGGCGCTTGGCGGCGATGACGGCGCACAGGCCGACGGCGCCGTCGCCGACGACCGCGGCGCGCTTGCCCAGCCCGACCTTGGCGACGACGGCGGCGTGGTGGCCGGTGCCCATGACGTCCGACAGCGTCAGCAGCGACGGCATGAGCGCGTCGTCCTCGCCGACCGGCAGCGGGTACAGGGTGCCGTCGGCGAACGGGATGCGCAGCGCTTCGGCCTGGGCGCCGTTCATGCCGTTGGTGCCGAAGAAGCCGACGTGCACGCACGCGGTCGGCAGGCCCTCATGGCAGAACGTGCAGATGCCGTCGGAGGACGCGAACGGCATCACGACGACGTCGCCATTCTTGATCTCGGCGACCTGCGATCCGACGTCCTCGACGACGCCGATGGCCTCGTGGCCCATCGACTGCCCGGCTTCCGAGTGCTCCATCGACGCGTACGGCCACAGGTCGCTGCCGCAGATACAGGCGCGCGTCACGCGCATGATCGCATCGGTTGGTTCGACGATCACCGGGTCAGGGACGTCCTGGACGCGGACATCGCCGGCGGCGTACATGATGGTTGCTCTCATGCACTCCAGCCAAGCACCGGTCCGCGCAGTCTGGGGAACCCTGTGAAGGTGACCCTCCCAGGATCCCCCAGAACGCGGTGCGCGGCTTTAGCCTGGTGAGGGTGGACACGCGCAACGAGATCCGCGATTTCCTGACCTCCCGCCGAGCCAAGCTCAAAGCCGCCGACGTCGGCCTGCCCGATTACGGCACCCGCCGCGTGCCCGGACTGCGACGCGAAGAAGTCGCCGTCCTCGCCGGCGTGAGCGTCCCCTACTACACCCGCCGGAGCGCGGCGACCTCGCCGGAGCATCCGACAGCGTGCTCGACGCGCTGGCGCGCGCTGCAACTCGACGACGCTGAGCGCGCTCACCTCTTCGACCTCGCGCGTGCCGCGCAGCCCGTAGGTCAGCCACCGCGACGCCGACCGGCCAAGCACCGCATCCGCCCTTCGGTGCAGCAAGTGCTCGACGCGATGACCGGCGCCGGCGCGCACATCGGCAATGACCGGCTCGACATCCTCGGCGCCAACGGGCTCGGCCGCGCGCTGTACCTGGAAATGTTCGACGGCCAGGAGCGCCCGAACGCCGCGCGCTTCGTGTTCCTCGACCCGCGCGCCCGCGAGTTCTACCTCGACTGGGACCGCATCGCCCGCGATGTCGTCGCCACCCTGCGCTCGGCCGCCGGCCGCAACCCCTTCGACCACGACCTCACCGACCTCGTCGGCGAGCTCTCAACTCGCAGCGAGGAGTTCCGTCAGCACTGGGCCCGCCACGACGTGCGCTTCCACATCAGCGGCATCAAGCACTTCCACCACGCCCAGGTCGGTGACCTTAAGCTCAACTACGAGCGCCTCGAAGTCGTCTTCGACACCGGGCTAACGATCTTCACCTACACCGCCGACCCCGGCACACGATCTTCCGAGGCGCTCGGCCTACTCGGCAGCTTGGCCGCAACCACCCACACCGAGAGAACGCCGACAGCGCCCTGACGCGCATTCCGGTCAGGCCGACTCGTCCCGGCCGGATGTACAACAGCCAACAGTCGCCTCCACTACTGCTTTCGACGCAACCCCTCAGCTTGTCGTTTAACCTCTTGAGGTTGGGTTTGTCGCCTCTTGGCGGCGTGTCGCCGTGACATAGCGCGGCCACCGCTTGATCATCTTCAGGTTCCTTCCACAGAGCTTGAAGACGAGGCGGTGGCC
>NZ_JBATXN010000473.1:0-2147 GCF_049673265.1 Mycobacterium sp.
GGTCACCGACCTGGTGCCGTCGTTGCCGGCCGCACTTGATCAGGTGGTCGGCGTTGCGATGGCCAAGGACCCCGCCGCCCGGTTCGGTTCGGCGCACGCTCTCGCCGAGGCGGCCGCCGCCGCCCTACGTGATCCCACGCTGCGGTTAACAACACCACTGCCGCCGGTGCCCAGCTCGGATGTCAGCTCCTATCCCCGCGTCGACCCCCCGGGTGCGCCGTGGTGGCAGCAGGGCGGACAGCGCACACTCAGCGGCTGGCCAGGCCAGTCGTCGCCGCCCGTAATGCCACTCATCCGGGCGCCGGCATCGCCGCGGCGGCGCCGGCGAGCCATGGTCGGCGCTGCTATCGCGGCTGCGGTGCTGATCACCGCTGCTACCATCACGCTGGTTGCGTGGCCGGAGGGCCAAACCACCAGTCCCACCAACGATTCCAGGCAGTCAGCTGCTGCATCAGCGGGCGCCGGTCCGGCGCCGTCGTCGACGCAGGGGCCGGCCTTAGAAGCCACCGACATCGGGCCCGCCCAGCTGCGCCCGATCCTGCTCGCTGCGACCGAGCTTCCCCAATCTGGCGGTGCCCCAATGGCACTCGAGCAAGATGCCACGGCCCTGGCAGACGACGCCGCGACCGTGGCCAGCCCGGACCAGCAATGTCTGGGCGCGTGGCTGCCTGCCCAACAGTCGGTATATCGGCCGACGCCGTTGACTGGCTCCTTCACCGTCACCGGGGTAGCCGCCCAAACACTGCGGGGCATCAACCAAGAACCCTGGCAAGACGGCATCGTCGAAGCTGTGGTCTCCTTCGACTCCCAGCAGTCGGCCGGCAAATGGTATGTCCGCCAGCGCGGCCAGTGGGAACTGTGCGGCGGAAATACCATCACCGTGACCCCACCCGGCCAAACCGCACAGACATGGGAGTTCAGCCATCCGGTCACCACCACCGGCGTGTACATCATCAGCGCCACCTTGCGCGGAGGCCCGGGATCCTGCCAACACGGGATAATGGCTCGCGGCAACGTGATCATCGATATTCGGCAGTGCCGGGCGGCCGGGGGTACGGACGTCGCCGCACTAGCAACCGCAACCGCCGCCAAGGTGCCGCGACAGTAACCGGAAGGCCAGCGCAATGAACGTTCTTACCCGCGCGGCAATCGTCTTGCTAGCCGCCGCAATCACCGCCTCTTGCTCAAGCACGACCGGTGGTACTCCAGTCGCCCTACAATCCACCACCTCGGCCCGCGCGCCTGCATCAAACCCAACGAATCCGACTAGCGCGTCGCCGTCATCTGACGAAGACCAGGTGCGCCAAACCATCAAAACGTTCGAGGACGCCTACAACACCGAGAATTGGGACGCCTACCTCGACGTGATGTGTGCGCCGATGCGATCCAAATTCACCAGCACGGTGATGAGCGCCCTCAAAAAAGACCGCGAAAGAGCCGGTGTCACCACGACCACTATCACGGCGGTCTCGATTACCGGCGATACCGCCACGGTGAACATGAACTCACACAACGAAGCCCTAGGATCGGCGTCGGTCAGCTTGCCGTTGAAGCGCGAGGAGGACGGTTGGAAAATCTGCCAAACCTATCCGTAGCGGAGGTGCCGACCGCGGCCGCCCCAGATTCCGGCACACGGGCCACGCAGCTGACCCTGCCCGTACGCAACTGCGTTCCCCTGACACTATGCGCCGGTGCCACCGCAATCTTTCTTGCGACATTGCTAATCAGCTCGTGCTCGCACTCGACGGGCGGCACCGCAATACCGCAACACAGCACCGCCGCGAGGCCCTCTGTTCCAACAACCAGTCACATCCAGTCGCCGACCGCGCCGCTATCACCCGTTGCGGCCTCCGATGAGGACCAGGCCCGCCAAACCGTCAACGCGTTCAACGACGCCTACAACACCCAGAATTGGGCGGCCTACACCGAATTGATGTGCGCGGCGATGCGCGTCCAATTTACTGGTGTCGTTATGGATTACGTGAAGAGGAACCGCGCCACCGGTGGCCCCAACACGATCCAATCCATGACAGTCACGATCACCGGTGACGCCGCCACCGCCACCATCACGGGCGCCAACGAGGCGTTGGGCCCAGGCACGATTAAGCTGCCGCTCAAACGAGAAGACGGTTGGAAAGTTTGCCAGG
>NZ_JBATXN010000474.1:0-1651 GCF_049673265.1 Mycobacterium sp.
CGACGTTGGCGATTCCGCCGCCGGTTCCCAGCGGGTGTTCCTCGGTCACATACTCGATCTGCAGACCCAGCTTCGACCCGTCACCGAACTCCGCCTCGAACACCGCCGGCTTGTACGACGTGCCCAGAATCACCCGCTCTATGCCGGCCGCGGCGATCCGGGACAGCAGGTGGGTGAGGAAAGGCAGCCCGGCAGTGGGCAGCATCGGCTTAGGCACAGACAGCGTCAGCGGACGCAGCCGAGTTCCCTTGCCGCCCACCAAAACAACAGCATCCACGCCAGTCACGCGTCCCGCCTTTCTGCTCGCCGCGATCCACGCACCATCAGCCGCGAGCGCACGGCCAACCCGGCCCGAAAGCCCCAGCGCAGCGGGGCATAGCGCCAACCGGCATGCCGGTCCGCGAGATAGGTGTAGGTGCTTTTGTGGTGAGCCTCCAGGTTCTGCGCCGACTCGCGCCCGGTGGCGTGACCCTTGTGGTGCAGCACTTCCGCCGACGGCACATAGATGTTCAGCCAGCCGGCCTTGCCTAACCGGTCGCCCAGGTCGACGTCTTCCATATACATGAAGTAGCGCTCGTCGAAGCCGCCGATCTGCTCGAAGGCCGCCCGGCGCACCAGCAGGCACGACCCCGAAAGCCAGCCCACCGGCCGCTCGCTGGGTTCCAGCCGCTCCTGGCGGTAGGCCGTCGACCATGGATTGTTCTTCCACAGCGGTCCGACTACGGCGTGCATGCCGCCGCGGATCAGGCTGGGCAGATGGCGCGCGGACGGGTACACCGATCCGTCCGGGTCGTGGACCATCGGGCCCAGCGTCGCCGCGCGCGGCCACCGGGCCGCAGCGTCGAGCAGCGCGTCGATACTGCCGGGTCCCCACTGCACGTCCGGGTTGGCCACCACGACCCACTCGTCGGCATCTCCCAATTGCGCTATCGCGCGATTCACCGCGCTGCCGTAGCCCAGGTTGGCCCCGGTCGAGAACAGCCGCACGCCCGGGTAGCGCTCGACCGCGGCCTGCGGTGTTCCGTCGGTGGACCCGTTGTCGGCCATCAGCACGCTCACCGGCCGCTCGGTGGCGTGCGACAGCGATGCCAAAAACCGGTCCAGATGGGGGCCCGGGGAATAGGTGACGGTGATGACCGGCAGGACGTCGCTCACGCGTAGAGACTATCGGCCTAGATGAGCAGCGCTGCCGAGAGCGCGTCCTGCCACGGCCGCAACGGCGACAGGCCCGCCTGCTCTGAGGCTCGACTCGACAGCACCGAATACGACGGGCGCGGCGCCGGCCGCGGATTGTCCGCGCTGCTAGCCGGCACCACCCGCTCCGGGTCGGCACCTACGCCCTCGAACACCGCGCGGGCTTGTCCGAAGCGGCTGACCGCTCCAGCGTTTGCGGCGTGCACCAGCGGCGCGTGCACTTCCCCGTCGGCCACCTGCAGCAGCGCGACGACCAGATCACCGGCGTAGGTCGGCGAGCCGGTCTGGTCGTCGACCACCTCGACGACGCGATCACCGGCGGCCAGCCGGCGCATGGTGGCGACGAAGTCCTTGCCGGTTCCGCCGGTGTACACCCAGGCCGTGCGGACGACCACCGCCTCCGGCAGCGTCGCCAGCACAGCTTGTTCGCCGGCCAGTTTGGTGCGCCCATACACGC
>NZ_JBATXN010000475.1:0-1926 GCF_049673265.1 Mycobacterium sp.
ACAGCCATCGCCTTGGTCAGCTGGATGACGGCTGCCTTCGAGGCGCAGTAGTGGCCTACTGGCTGCGGGGTATTGACGATGTGGCCCGACATCGACGCCGTGGTGATGATGGTTCCGGCGCGTTGCTGGGCGACCATGGCCTTCGCCGCGGCCTGTGCGGTGAGGAAGACGCCGGTGACGTTGGTGTTCTGGATGCGCTGGAAGTCCTCCAGTGGCATGTCCAGCAGACTGTCGAAGGCGATGATCCCGGCGTTGCAGACCGCGATGTCGATCCCGCCCAACTCGTCGTTGACTCGGTTCAGCATGGTGGCCACCAACTCTGGCTGGGTGACATCGCAGGTGATGGGTATCGCCGTCCCGCCGCCGGCGGTGATTTCTGCGGCCACTTCCTCTAGCGGCTCGTGATGTCGGCCCGCGAGCGCCACTGCAGCCCCGGCTTGCGCGTAAGCCAGCGCCACTTGCTTGCCGATACCGCTCGAGGCGCCAGTCACCAGAGCGTTCTTGCCATGCAGCTCAAATAGTTTCGCTAAGCTCACTCTCGCTCACCAACCTTTCCGGCGACCCACGGGAACTGTATCGCTGCCGGATTTCGCCCGGCGCCAGGCTTCTGGGTATTCTCGACATCCGACATTGAAGTCGCCCAAACTGATTCACTCGCGAGCACAGCGGTGCTCTCGCCGATAACGATAGGGACGACGCATGAGCATGGCATACCTGGCGCAACCGCAGCAGCAGCAGCAATTGGAATGGCTCGACGGCGGCACGTTGGCGATCTTGCTCGACGGCAAGGCCACAGATGGCCAGTTGATGATCGGACGCTTCGATGTCAGCGAGGGCGAAGCGCCCCCGTATCACAAACACACGCGTGAGGATGAGGTCTTCATGCTGATCAAGGGGACCGCGTTGCTCTGGTACGACGACGAGGAGATGGAGCTATCGGAAGGCGGTATCGTCTTCTTGCCCAAGAACATTCCGCACGCATACCGCATCACATCCAAGAAAGCGGATCTGCTCATGATCAACACCCCCGCGGGAATCGAAGGTATGTTCCGCTACGCCGGTCGTGACAAAGCAACGCCGCGTCCGGACGGTTTCGAAATCTCTCCCGCGCGGATGGCGGAGGGCGCGGACAAGTTCGGACAGGTCATTCTTGGCCCGCCGCGCTGACCTTGCGCGGCACCGTCGGCCCCCGGCCAAGCGATCAGACCTTGGCACCCAATCCCGCGATCAGGTTGATCGTGACCGCTAGGACGACCGCGCCGAGGAGATAGGACAGCAGCGCATGGCGCAACACCGTCGCCCTGATAGCCGTCAATCCGATTTCGGTGTCTGACACCTGATAGGTCATGCCTACGGTGAAGGCCACATACGCGAAGTCCCGAAAGCGGGGCGGTTCGGGATCGTGGAAGTTGATTCCGCCCGGCTTGTCGGAGTAGTAGAGCCGCGCGTAGTGCACGGTGAACAGCGTGTGCACGGCAAACCAGGACGCGGCGACGGTCAAGATGCCGACCACGGCAGCCTCTACGGCGGTGGGGCCCGACCGCGACGCTGCGGCGACCACGTAACCGACCCCGCCCAGGCTCGCGACGCTTGCCGACACGATCACCGCGTCGGCTACCCACCGGGTGGGGTCCTCCTTGGTCACATATTTGCAGGTTTCATCGGCATCCATCCCGCCAAGGATGAGCCGCGTCCACACCACATAGACGCCGGCGGTAACGACCCAGCCGGCAAGCGCGAACCGCCAGCCGACGGTGTTGCCCACCGCGAGAGCGACGACAACTCCGAGCGCGGCGGCAACCACTATCCGAACCGCGACCGTGTCGCGGGACAACACCACGAGGGATTTCACAATCCCGACCTAAGCACCCGCACAACGCGATCCCCGTACCAACGGGCAAACAGTTGCACAGATGTTTTCATCGG